>JBBRBK010000014.1:0-35181 GCA_038205935.1 Campylobacterales bacterium | reverse complement strand
AGTATGTTGTCCCGATGCAAATACACCAACACCCTCTGGACCACTTGCTTTTAAAGCTATGCGGATATGTTTTTCCATCTCATCATAAGCTCTTTTCCAAGATACAGGGGCAAAGTTTCCATGTTTATCAAACTCACCTTTTGCATTAACTCTCAATAATGGTTGAGTTAAACGGTCAGCTCCATACATAATTTTTGCATTAAAGTAACCCTTAATACAGTTCAGTCCACGATTTACAGGAGCCGCGGGATCTCCTTTAACAGCTACTATCTTTCCATTCTTAGTTGCCATCATAATACCACAACCAGTTCCACAGAAACGACAAGCTGCCTTATCCCATCTCCAGCCCGATTCAGCCTCTTTTGCTGCTGCTTGCAGTCCAGTTGGCACAACCATACCCATAGCAGCTGCTGCAGATGCGGCCGCAGAACTTTTTAGAAAATCTCTTCTTGAGAATGACATGATTCCCTCCCCTAATATTCAGATTTTTATTTCACGTCTAAATTTTATCATTATTATAAATTACGCTTATTGATTTAAGTCAAAAGATATAGCTTTAATTAAGAATATTGCAAATATCTAAGTGGTATGTTTACTTTGGGGTACACTCAATGAGTAGTTTATTTAATTCATTTCTTAGTTTTTTTAATTTTTTTGTGGAATTTAGGAGATCTTCGGTTGATTGGATAGCTATATCTTCACTAACACTTAAATGTTTTGTCACAGTCGAACTATCTACCAATTCCACTAATATAGAGTCTAGTTCTTCTGCAATCTCTTCGAGCTTGATAGATGCATTTTTTGATTGTACCGCTGCTTCATTTGAATAATCAATTGCACTATTTATTTTGTTGATAAAAGAATTGACAATACTACCCATTTCAATAATTTCTGTCTCCACTTTATCGTCTAAAGGCTTGATCTCTAGATTATTTGAAGAAATTGACAAACTTTTGGTGTATTCTAAAAACGCTAAAGCATTAGCTTCTATACTTTTTAATTTAAATACAAAATATATCATTAAAACAATAAGTAAAAATCCAAATAAGTATTGTAATTTTTTTATATTATTTATCTTATTTTCACTAAAGTGTGCAAGCATGGTTACAAGTCCATCTACTTTATTAAGAAGCATAGTATTGTCTTTATATATGCCGTTTACAAGGTCTTTGAGCTCTGCGTCATGCTGATTTATTTTTTTTATTTCTTTAAATCTTTCTATCTTAAGATAAAAAATTTTCCATAAAATATCAACTTGATACATCTGTATAGCTATTTCTGATTTTGGATCATTGAAAGTTTTTTTTAACTCAGGATTTCGCTTGATATGTTCTAAATTCTTCATAAACTCCTCAGCCGAACTATCTAACTCTGAATAGTCTGTTTCTTGAATATTGTAAATATAAAATATATCTTTTGAAATCTTTTGGGTAATCATCCTTTCTTTCCCGGCTATATTTATCAAAAGTGCATCTTTAACATTTTTTTCATTTAAATAGATACTACTTACGATGAGACTAAGCATCAATGAAATAAGAACAGCACCATATATCTTTATCTTTGTAGTAATTTTCATTCTGCACTCTTCAATTTATTATTTCCGGTAAAAATATCTTGCAATTGAACTACATTTATTATGATGATATCTGATTTGTCAAACTCAATAATATTTTGCCGTTTTAATTTATTAAGAATTCTAGAAAGAGTTTCAGGCTGTATATTTAGCATGGAAGATACTTCATGTCGCTTGAATTTATTAAATGTCACCAAATCGTTATACAACATATAGGTCACTCTTGAAGTTGCATCAAAAATAAGCTCTCTATTTATAATACAATGCAGTTCACGTGTTTGATTTAATATTTCTTCAATAAATTTATCTGTAAGTAGGCCAGTTTGTATAAAGTGTTCTTTAAATAGCGCATAATTTATTTCTAAAACTACGCTCTCTTCAACGAATTCAGTATTGGCATAACAATAAATCTTATTACCGCTTAAAGAAGATATTTCAGATATTAATCTATTTTTATAAATATAACTTAAAAATATCTCATTATCACATCTGTCAACTTTATATGTTTTTAGTAAACCTTCAACTAAAAAAAATATTTTATTGTTTACATCCTCTTCATAATACAACACGCAACCCTTTGGATACTGATGCACTACAGATATGTCACATAGCCTCACCTGCGCATCATCATTCAACATTTTAAAAAAATCTAATTCTTTAATACAATCCAATATATTCATCATTAGTATAATAATATCAAATTAACCTAAGGTTTTCTTGATTTATATCAAATTTATTATAAATTATCAGTGTTATAATTTTCTGTGATATGTTAATTTAACACAAGGAAATGAAATGAAAAGATTGTTACTTTCTATGGCTGCTGTGCCATTGATTCTGGGGGGAATGAGTGTAAGTGCTAGTGCGGATGATGGTATTAACGTCCTTAACAATGTAAAGTTTAACGCTGAGATTCGTCCTCGTTATGAGTATGTGGATGCAGAACATAGTGGCAGAGATACTGCAAATGCTTTTACTGTGCGTACTACTTTAGGCGTGAATGCAGATCTTTTTCAAGTTGATGGGCTTTCTGCTTACTTAGAAGGAACAAGTGTCAATAATTTTGGTTACACAGATTACAATGGTGCAGGAACTGGAATCAATCTCAATACGAAATATGACACAATCAAAGATCCTCAACAAGCGCGTATAACTCAAGCATATATTGATTATAAATTCGGTAAAACTTTAGTTCGTGCTGGACGTCAAATGGTAAATATCGATAATCAACGTTTTGTCGGTGCTGTTGGCTGGAGACAGATGTTCCAAACTTTTGATGCAGTAGCAGTAGTAGACAATAGTATTGATAATCTTTCACTCTTAGGTGCATATGTTTATGGAATTAATGGTGTTGGTGAGCAACAAGCTTCAACAAATACTGATTCTGTTCTATTACACGCTTCATATAAAGTCATGAATGAATTAACTGTAACTGCGTATGATTATATGCTTTCTTTAAATGGATATGGCAGTGACACCTATGGTGCAGCAGCAACTGGTAACATAGATGCGGGCATGGCAAAACTTGATTATCGCGCTGAATATGCAAAACAAAAAGATGCATCACTTACATATCAAAGAACAAATGTGAACAAGGCTGGATATAAAGCTGATGCTCAATACTATAATCTAGATTTAGGTGCGAATGTTTCTGGTGTTTTAGCTGGTGTAAACTATGAAGTATTAAGCTCAAATGCTGATTACAAAGATGGCACAACAATTGGACAAACAGCTTTCGCTACTCCTCTTGCTACTTTACATGGATTTAACGGATGGGCTGACGTATTTTTAACAACACCAAAAGGTGGTCTTAAAGATGCAAATGTACGTTTAGGTTATACAAATAAATCTTTTGGTAAATTGCTTGGTGTCTACCATCAATTCACTGCGGATGAAAAAATAGGTGGCAAAGATGATCTTGGAACTGAGTTTGACGTTTCTTACGAAAACAAAATTCCTGGTGTAAACAATCTTACAGGACTTGTAAAATATGCTTCGTATAACAAAGGTAAAGTAGCTGGTTTTACAAATGACAAAACAGTCGCTTGGTTGATGCTAGACTATAAATTTGCTACAAAATAAGTTCTAAAGAGAGTAAAAAAGTTGCAAAGAAGATTCATTTTGTGACGATTTTACACTCCTTTTAGTAGGGTGAGATATTACCCTACTCTTTAAAAATCATACAGTTGCTTTTGCAACTTCATCTTTAAGTGTTTGACCTGCTTTGAATTTTGGGCTTGTATGCGCTGCTTTTGTGTAAGTTTTATCAGTTCCTGGAACTATTCCACTTTTTTCTGCTACTTCGACAGCTGTAAATGCTCCAAAACCTACTAAAGTAACGCTTTCTTTAGCAACTAATGCTTCTGTAACAGCTTCTGTAAAAGATACTATTGCCTCTTCTGCTTCTTTTTTTGTTTTATATTGACCGTGTTTTTGTACTAACTCTACGAATTGTGCTTTGTTCATGTGAATTTCCTTTTGTTTTATCTTTCAAGAAACGGGATTTTAGCAAAAAATCTTCCTAAAGTAGGTATTTAAGACAAAAATTTACATCAATCCACTCTTATTGTCTTCATTGTGGGTTTGATATACCGCCCTACCCTTTGTATTTAACTAATATTCCTTTTTTGAGTTTTTGGATTTTTTCACGGTAAATTCGTATTTTTTCAACCTTTTCTGTAAAACTGTAGTTTTTGTCCATCTCTATGAGTTCTATTTTAGTCTGGTAAAATCTAGACAAGAATACAAAAAGCTCTTTTTTATATTCATCCTCTGAAAGATCTCTAATATCTTCAAGGAGTTCTATAAAAATAAGTCTTTCAATCTCCCCTTTTTCTAAGTAATCAAACTCTTCTTGATGTTGATGAAACATAGAGCTATCTAGTGCCTGAAGAATCGCATCTCTTTTACTACTATGATCCATAACTCCTTTAATGATCTGTATCTCACTAATATTGAGCGTTTTATTGATTTTCTGAGAACTATTTATATCTCTCTTAAAAGAGTTTATATTGATATATTTCGGGTGAATTTGTAAAACAGTGCCCAAATACTCTTTATATCCTTGAGCGACTATAGGTTTTAGTGTCTTAAGGTAATGCTCTGCTCTCTCAAGAGCCTTTTGTTTATGTTCTGGCATACTAAGATCATATTCACTTACTAAACGGTCTAAAACATACTCTATGAAGGGTTTTGGAGATGAGAATATATCTTTTAACTGTTGTATTTTGTTTTCTTTGACATAATCTGCAGGATCCATTCCGTCATTAAAGATCACAACACCTCCATCAAAACCGTTTTGAGCGAGTAGTATTGAAGCTTTTTCTGCAGCTTGAAGCCCTGCTCTATCCCCATCATATGCCAAAATAAGCCTCGCAGCACTCTTTTTCAGCAAGGGAATATGTTGTTGTGTTAATGCAGTTCCAAGTGTTGCCACAGCGTTAGTAAAGCCGGCTTGATGTAGCAGTACTACATCAAGATAACCTTCAGTTACAATGATCTCATGAAGTTTATAAATATCATTTTTTGCAAGATGATATCCGAACAGTAAGCTAGATTTATTGAAAAGTTTTGTAGATGGGGAATTAATATATTTGGCATTGTGTCCGCTAATGGTTCTGCCGCCAAATCCCGCAAGTTTTCCACTTGGCATATATATGGCAAATGTGATTCTTTCTATAAATCTAGCGTACATGCCATTATTGCCGGTATCTATAATTCCAAGCTCTTTAGCTGTTATAAGATTAAAATAGTTATTTTTTAAAAAAGTTATAGTTTCATTTGATGAAGATGCATAACCAATTTCAAATTTTTCTATTGAATCTTTAGAAATACCTCTTAAATATAGATAGTTTAAGGCTGTTTGATTTTGTAATAGTGCTTGTTTATAAAAATAATTTGTGGATTCAAGGATAGATTTATCTATCTCTTTAGTGAGATTGTTTTCATATTCAAGAGTAAAATTGCTTAAAGCTGCTATTTTTTCTAACGCTTCTGGATATGAAAGCTTTTCATACTCCATAACAAACTTGATAGAATCTCCTCCGCTTCCGCATCCAAAGCAATGATATATCTGTTTATTTGGGCTAACAACAAACGATGGAGTGCTTTCACTATGAAATGGGCAACAAGCCTTGAAATTGACTCCTGCTTTTTTTAGTTCAATAAAAGAAGATACTATATCAACGATATCTATGGAGTTTTTTAGATTTTCTATGGACACTGATGTTATCATCTATCTCCTTTATCTTACTTGTCGTACACAAATTTTCAAAAATAGTATATTTTTTTATGTCTGAATCTTCATAGTGTTTCGCATGCGAAACACTATGAATTCTGTATTTGTTTTATTAAATCTTGAAGAGCATTTACTGCGGCTTCTTTTCCGATTTTTTTTATATCCAAATTTACTTTAGCTTTTTGTTTTTTTGAATCATACAACAAAAAAGGCTTATCTTTTTTTGGAAAAGTCGTTTTAGCACGCAAATCTGATCGATCAATTTCTCCGCCTACAAATGACAGATATAATTTCATTTGTTCTTCTGGATCTTTAATTTTTTGTAATTCATACAATGCTTCAACATCATTTGTAGCTTTATTTTCTCGTAAATGCACTAAAACAGCGGGACTTAAAGAAAGTACCTTTAAAATTTTTGATATGTAGCTTTTTGATTTACCAATGGATTCTGAAACTTGATCAAAATTTTCATAATATCCCGCATCTAAGGTGGTTTGCACAGCAATTGCAAATTCAAGAGGGTCAATATTTGCTCTATGTTGATTTTCTGCAATTGCAACTTCAAATAACTCTTTTGGATTAATATCACCCGTTACAACTATGGCTTTTATCTTTTCAAGTCCCGCTAATTTATGCGCTTCCCATCTTCGTTGTCCAGCTCTAAGAGTATAGCCTTCGTCGTCTTTTATAACAGAGATTGGGTGAATTAAACCATGTTTTTTTATTGATTCAGAAAGTTCTAATAGTTCAGAAGGGTCTATTGTTAAACGTGGCTGCAATGGATTATTTTTTATCTTATTCACTTCAATTTCAAGAAGTTTCGCATGCGAAACTTCATCAGGATATGTCTTGTCTATTACGACGTTTTGTGACATATTAGCTGGAGAAGAAGAGTGTAAATGAGCATTTTCGCCTGCTTTTAGCAACATAGCCGCATCAACTTTACGTTTTGCCATTATTCTAATTCCTTTCCAATTCTTTTAATTTCTGCAACAAGTGCAAGAATTTCACGTGATGCTTTAGTTTCGATTCCCTCAGTTACTCCCCGTCCCTCTTCCATACTTCTATAAAAATCTGCGCGATGTGCTACTATACTTTCAAGCAAATCAAAATGTTCAAGACTATCAATCATATCTTTAATGATTGAAAAATCACGTGAAACCGGTGATACATCATTTAATAAAACATATGTTTTTATTTTAGCTCCTACACTTTGAGAAATATCTTCAAGTACAGAATGAAATTTATATAGCCCTGCCATCTCTGTAACTCGGTCTACAGCAGGCGTAATGACAATATCACTTACATAAATTGCTGTCCGATTTAAATCTGAGTCAAAGCCACCAACATCTATTATAATGTCCTTATCATTCGTCCATGAATCATATAAACCTATGAATGATTCTGTATTTTCTGGATGAATTATATTAATCGGCTCACGCCCATGCATTTCTCGAAGTGTATTAACATATACAAGGGTTTTTTGAAAGTCTAGATCAATAATTGGCACTCCCATTGCAATAGATAGATGCCAAGCAAGCAGGCTTTTACCGACGCCACCCTTGGAATGTGCGATAGTTATAATCATTCATTTCCTTTTTCATTACAAAGTGTTTCGCATGCGAAACACCAAAACGATATGTTAAAATTTCTGCACTAAACATAGCAAAAAATTATCTTCTGTTCGGTATTGTATCAAAAACATTGAAAACTTCATTACACGATCTTTTAATTTTATTTTAATTCGTCTATGCTCTAAGTTAATCAACAAATGTTGAATAAGAGTGTATTAAAAATACAATTGTTTCTTTACCTATCTTTTTTATATTGGTTTTACGTGTAAAAAGATGAAATATAATAGCTATTTAGATAAATTTACTAGGATAAAGTACATTTTATATGATAACGTGATAGAATTTTATTTATGAGCAATACAGATTTTTCCGAAAAAAAACAATTAGCCTTATTTGACACTGTTGCTAAGATTGAACAATCTACAGCATCTGTTACTGAATTACGTGTGCCAATTTTTGCCCCAGTTCAAAAACTTTCTGGGAACTCTACAACAGCGCAAGCATTTAAAAAAAATGGCGGTATTCGTGTAATTGAAACATCTTGGGGAAAAGTAGAAATTAGAGGTCGTAAACTACTTACTCAGGTTCATAGAGATCTTCTTGATTGTGTTTATACACACGCTTCAAGTATTCAATATAAACCTGATGGGGATGTTGCAATGCTATTCTCTCAAAGTAAAATATTGAGAGAATATTCAGCTGATAAATCTGATTCGTATGAAACCAATACAAAATGGCTTCGAGAAAAAATTGAAGAAATCCGTGATGTAACTGTAAAATTTGAAGATGGATCAAAACGATCTGCAGACTTTAATTTGATTAAATATCTTGATTATGATAACGAAGCTTCATCTTACTGCATAACTTTAGATAAACGTTATCTTCGTTTTTATGAGCAAGAACTTTCAATTGGTTATAAACGAGAACTTCCAAAGCTTTTAAAAGTTGATTCTGCGTTAATTCGTGCAATTATTAGATGGTTTTTTACGCATAAACGAGAATCTAAGTATAAATTAATTACAGTCCTTGAAGCTTTAGGATTTCCAATTGAATCTCCTAAAAGTTTACAGGTTGCAAAACGTGATATAAAAGATCGTATTCCAGAACTTTTAACATTTGGAATTGATTATGATCCGGAAGAGGGCGATGGATTTTTTTATTATCGAGGAAATGAAAATGTATCTTTTATTCCATCCTTGTTTAAAAGCTCTTCTACTAAACCCCCAATTGAAGTAAAAATAAGTTCTATTGAATATTTTATTGGAAAAAAATTTATTACGACTGATAATAAAATATATACTATTTTAAAAATAGATTTTGATGCTGATTTAACAAAAGCAATTGTGTTAACGCAAGAGGGTGCTGATTTAATTATTAATATTGCTTCATCTAATGAGAATGATGCAAAAAAAGAAGTTTATAAATACTTAGATGGTTTACTTTCGGAAAGTGGTTTTGTTTCTTAAATTAAATAGGCATAACGTACAAAGGATTTCTCTTCTTTAATTATAGACTTTCTTTATAGAAAGTCTTAATATCTTAGCAGTACTCCAATATAACCTCCAAATCCCTCCAATATAACTTCTTTATTGATATAAATCCCTCCAATATAACTTCCAGTAGACTCCAATATAACTGCCAAATCCCTCCAATATAACTACCTCCAACTACAGAAGATGGTACTATTTTGTTAATTTCCCCTCCAATATAACTACCATAGAGGTCAAGGAAGGGCCAAAACTAGGATTTATGCTCCAATATAACTTCCACATTCAAATAATATAACCCCTCCAATATAACTTCCAGTTAGATTTTTTACCCTTTTTACCTGTAATATCTAGCTAAACAGACGTACTTCCCCTCCAATATAACTACCATAGAGGTCAAGGAAGGGCCAAAACTAGGATTTATGCTCCAATATAACTTCCACATTCAAATAATATAACCCCTCCAATATAACTTCCTGACACTCCAAGATTGCTTCCATTAGTCTCCAATATTACTTCCATAAAGCAATGTAAGGGTAAAAACTGTGTAGAATTTTTTAATTTTTAGATGAACAGGTGTTTTATGCAGGGAATAGAATTTGAACGGGTTGTACTTTCTTCAATTATTTTTGAGCCAAGTATATTTGGTGCAGTGATAAAAGAAGGATTGACCTCCACAGACTTTTCTATAGACTTTCATCAAAAAGTATTTAAAGCAATTGAAGAGCTTAATATCGATTCGTATATTGAAGAGGGCTTAATTGCTGCAAAACTTGGGAATGGTTTTGATGAGCGTTTAATGTTAGCTATTTTAACCGCAAATCCTGTACACAACGTAATTCCATATGTAAAAAATGTTATTTCTAAAGCTTCTCTCTCTAAGTTACGCACGAATGCAGCAGTATTGGTTGCAATGATTGATGAAGGAGCAAGTTATAGTGAGGCTATATCATATTCACAAAAATACAATAATATTGAAACTCGTGGAACGTCTCTCAAAATTCATAAGTTAAGTGAAATTCATGGACGTGATGCTGAATTTATAGGGAAATCATTTTTACCTTTTCCTAAAGCAACAGTTTCAATGGTTGCCGCTGGTGGAGGAGTAGGTAAAACATTTTTGTTAATTCAAGCAGCCATGCGTATTATCGACGAAGATAACTTGAAAATTTTTATGTGGTTAACAGAAGATAAAATTGAGATTTCAAAAAAACGTGCAGAAGTGATTGCTAATGATGTTATGGATTCTAATCTTCAAAAATATGACGACATGTTTTATATTGCAGGATCTGACAGTGAAACTACTCATTTTCTTGAAAGTACGAAAGAGGGCATGCGAGTTTCGAGCGAATTTTATCGATTTCAAAAGATAGTAGAAGATTTTGATGTTATTATCATTGATCCCTTGATTGCAGTTTTTGGTGGAGATGAAAATTCAAATCCTCATGCTAAACAATTTATCAGCCTATTTACGACTTGGGCGGCAAATTCTGGTAAAACCATTATATTTATTCACCACGCAACAAAAGGGACTTCTACACAACGGGGGGCTTCTGCTTTTGCTGATGCAGTCCGTTTAATATATCAAATCGAGAAGATAAATAAAAAAGATAGTGAAGACTCATCGATCAATCAATTAGATAATGGGATGAGAAATATTATTGTAGCAAAAGATAATTATGGGAGTACAAAGTATTTGGGTGCAACAGAAGTCAAAAGAAGAATTTTTCCGGCAGAAAAACGAATACCAATCGTTAATTCACGTATTTTGTAGAGATAATTGCTCCTCTCCAAAATAACTTCCTCTTTCTATTATCTTAGCAGAGGAGGGCGGTTCTCTTAAGTTCTTTTGACTAGAAAAAGTTCTCATTTTAATTTTTCATTCGACACTTGTATAAGACCGCTGTAAAATTCTGGAAAAATAGAGGGCTAAGTTAAATTTATCCATTTTGGAACATGATTGCAAAGAACTCTTCATATTTCTAGATAACTTGTCGCCCATAGCTAGAAGGTAAAATACCAAAATCAAGTATTTCGTTTCTACGCTTATATTCAAAAGCATATTCAAGAATCATAAAACTTTTATTGATCAATTCCTCTTCCTCTTTTACTTGTGAAGAGCAAACAAGAGAGGCATAAAACTCTTTACTAGAATTATTATACTGATTCTCTTTTGTATAAAGAATTCGTTCAAGTAAAGTGACAGCTGTACTTATATCGAGAGCTTCCAAGAAAATGCATGCAATATTTTCATCTAATTTGATATAACTATCAGTTTTACGAAGCTCATGCCTGCACTCTTCTTCATCAATATAATGATTATAAAAAAGAACCATACAAAAAGGAAAATTGTAACGTGTCAATCTATACCAAAACGGTTCAATAGACTTTTGAATATTTTCTCTTTGCCTATGTAGTTCTTCGGTAATCTCATTTTGTTTGAAATCCATAACTATCTCCTTGATTTAATAAGGTAAAAAATAGCGGCATAATGTGTAAGTTTACAACAATCGCAAAAAATAAGCCACCCCTACCTTTCATTTAGAAATTCCCGTTAAATAGTCGTAATCCAACTTACACCGATTTAAAATCCTCGTTGAAAGGAGATCGGAATTTTCTCAATTTGCTGAAACTCTTTGGCTGCTTGGAGTGCTAAATTTGGATTGCGCAATAATGCTCGTCCGTATGCGACAAAATCACATACTTCTCCTATCAGCAATGCTTCTCCTTCGGCAGGTGTTGTAATAAGTCCTACAGCAATAGTTGAGATGGATGATTCTTTTTTGATACGTTTAGCATAATTGGCTTGATAAAGTGGTGTAAAGAGTGGTTGGGTCTGAGTCTGTTCTTGATTCCCTCCGGCTGATACATGGATGATATCGGCTCCGACTTTTTTTAACGCTTTACAAAGAAAAATTGAATCGTCTATATTCCATCCATCTTTCATCCATTCATCCGCAGAGATACGAACGAGTATTGGAAGATGAACAGCCTTTTTTACAGCTTCAGTCACTTCTACGAGCAATCGGCATCGATTTTCAAGACTTCCTCCATACCCATCAGAACGCTGATTGCTTAATGGTGAAAGAAATTCACATAACAGATATCCGTGAGCCCCATGAATTTCTACCATATCATAACCAGCTTCTTTTGCGCGCTTAGCAGCATGGACAAAGGACTCTTTGACCGCGTCAATCTCTTCGAGTGTCAAAGCTTTTGGGATCTGATAAGGGGCTTTTTTACTAAAGGCTATAGCGCTTGGTGCTACAGGAGACTCTGCGTCACATCCGCACTTTCGTCCGGAATGAGCCAGTTGCAATGCAACTTTAGCACCGTTATCGTGACAAATCGTCGTTATTTTATGATGACTAAGGATATGTTCATCTTCCCATATTCCAAGGTCATTTTCACTGATTCGTCCCCTTGGCTCGATTGCGGTTGCTTCAACAATGATCAATCCTACTCCTCCTAGTGCTTTTGAGCCGTAGTGGAGAAGATGAAACGGAGTAGGGTGTCCATCCGTAGAAGCTTGGTACATGCACATAGGAGGCATAACAATACGGTTTTTAAGGGTTAGGGTACCAATGGTACCTTCTTGAAGTAATAAACTCATATTTATTTCCTTTGTGCGCTTATGCGTTTTGTAATATCTTTGAGATAGTTTAAGCAGGATACTCTTTACTCATTCCCTATAATACTGCTTATATTCGAATATCTAAAATGCTCAAAATAAATGGACTATGCCAATAAAAAATTGGAGTTTAACTGCTTTTCAACTTGCTATTTATTTTGAGAGACATCTTGATGAAGTATGAGACTTAGGATAATAACTTATGGGTTAGAATTATCTTTAATGGCTAACAAAACTCCATCCCAGAATTTTATTCTAGCTTTGATTGCAGCAATAGCAGCTTGTTCTGCTTCTTCAATCTTTATTTCATCTCCTTCGCATAATAGTTCTAACATTTGTAAAGACATTGGTCCATGAAAATCTCCATCAAGTTGGATATGACGGTCTAAATAATAGTGAAAAACTTCGGCTTGTTCTCTTGATATATTCATTTTATCAAGTAATGCACGAAACATCTCTGGAATAATATGTTCTCGTCCTAAAGCAAAGGCTGCAGCGACTATATGAGGTTTACCACTATCAATAAAACTAAATGTAGTTTGCATAAACTCTTTTGCAGGAGATGGTATTTCAATTGTATTCAAAGCTTCTTCTAAAGAATCTGAAGCTACTTTATCCACAAACTCTTTAATAGATTTATTACTTCCAACTTTTACTTCTTCCATAGCTAAGGCATAAAGATTAAAATGACTTGTATAAGTTGGTGTTCCATTCTCAAGAGGAATTCCTTCATCAGACTCTTCTTCCAGCACAATAGCATTGATGAAACGTTGCACATCTGTATCTCCCTGAGGTAGCCAAGGTACTCTAGCAGGGGCAATTTGGTTTTGTAAATATTTAACTAAGGACATGAAATCCCAAACCGAGTAAATATGATGTTGCATAAAAAGTGCTAAATCATCCATATTTTGTACAGCAGCATAAACAGGATGGGTTGCGAGCTCTTTTCTTAAAAGTTTAATTTTTTCAAGTGGGAATAGTGACATTATAAATACACCTTTATTTTTTAGCCTAATACTAACTAAAGAATATAAATACTGTCAATTTTATGATAAAACTTGAGAAGCTACTTTATGTTGACACAAAATATTTGATATCAAATAAGTGATTATTCTTGTGTTAAGAATAATTTTTCAAAGATAGGGTGATATAAGAAGGCAAAGATTCTCTTTTTACCAACTAATTTTAAATATACTGCCTTGGTTTAGTATGGAATTTACTTCAATTTTTATTCCAGATTCATCGCAGATTTGTTTGACGATACTAAGTCCTACGCCAAAACCTCCCGCTACATGTGAACCTCGTTCATAAAGTTCAAATATTTTATCAAGTTTTTCTTTTGCAATTCCTACACCTTCATCTTGTATGATAAAAGCATCTTTTGTAAGAGCAAGAGTAATGCGTTTATTTGGCAGAGAATATTTTATAGCATTGGATAAAAGATTTGAAAAAAGAAGTTTTGCTCTCTCTTTATCGAGCTTTATAAAGGTATCTTCCAAGTTTGAAATAATTTCTATATTTTTCGCAAAACAAAGCTCGGAGTAAAACTCTATAACCTCCTCTACTATCTCTTTTAGATTTAGTTCCTGCACCTCTCCCAGCTTTGCAGAGAAACTCAAATACACAAGCGATTGATAGATAGCATACAACTGTTTCGTGCTAATAGAGATATTTTTAAGTATTTTCTCATCATAGACTCCCTTTTGCATCGCTCTTTTTGCACTCATCTGCAGTGCTGTGATGGGCGTGTTGAGCTCATGTGAGATATCTTGAATGAACTGCTCTATCTGCACTACTTTTTGGTGGATTGGACGCATAAAGAGTTTTGAAAGCAACCAAGATATTAGTGCGATAAGAAAAAAAGCGGTTGATCCTACAAAAAGAACACTTTTTTGTAAAACCTCCAACTTTTTATGATATTCATCCGTTTTTACGACTACATACTCAATATCCAGATGCTCTTGAGGAGAGGATGAGATTAAAATAGCTTTGCCATCTTTTTTATAATAACCGCTTTTGAAATTCTGTTTTTCCTCGCTTTTAATTAAAAAATACTCATATCCCTCTTCAAGTTTTGGAAGAGTTAGAACCGTTCTATGCATCTGAGCATTGATAATAAGTCCGCCGATAGTGTCACTGTAATGCTGGAGTTTATAGTAAGTCGTGTTTTCAAGAGCATTTTTTTGAGCGGTATAATACCAAAAACTTGAAAGTATTAAAAACAAGAAAGAGGAGCCGACATAAAGAGCCAAAAAGGAGTAAAAAGATTTTTTTTCCAGACTATTCAAACTTATACCCTTCGCCTCGGATGTTGATGATATGCTCATGTCCTACATATTTTCTAAGCTCTTTTATAAGTGTACGAATTGCGTCTGATGATGGGAGTTCCTCATATTTCCAGAGGTTTTGAAGCAACTCATCCAAACTGAGCACACGATTTTTATGTTTGTAAAGATAGAGCAGAAGCTCACTCTCTTTTTGCGTGAGATGCTCTGCTTTTTCTTTACATGTAAGCAGATTTGTTTGTGTGTTTAACTCCATATCATCACTGAGTTTGAGGATATTAAAAAGCCCAAAATGTCTTTTGATATTTTCTATACGCCCAAAAAGTTCTTCAAGGTCAAAGGGCTTTCGAATAAAGTCATTTGCTCCACTCTCAAACGCTTTTTTAAGGTACTTGATATCATGAAAAGCCGTTATAAAGATCGTTGGTGTTTCATCATGAAAACTGCGAAGTTCACGTAAAAGGGTGATCCCATTACCATCTGGAACATTGATATCGAAGATATACAGATCATAAGAATTTTCTTCGCTAAGGGAGAAAGCTTCTTTCATTGTATATGCATGAACAACGCTATATGATTCCTGCAAAAAATCTATCAATATATTTGATAAAACGGTATCATCTTCAAGAAGTAAAATTTTCATAAAGCATTATAACTCATTTGTTACTCACACATTACTCACAAGCTGCATATATAATTGCAGTAAAACAAGAAGGAGTGTCATGAAAGTATATAAACACAATAATAAAGAGAATATTTACTGTGAAAGTGATTCTTGTGAACTTGGAAATGTTTTCTACACCTGTCCTATGCATCCTGAAATACACCAAAATCATCCTGGAAACTGTCCTAAATGCGGCATGGCACTGGAAAAAGAGGTTGAGGCACTGCCGACAATCAAAACACAATACACCTGTCCTATGCATCCCGAAATTATTCGTGATGAGCCGGGAGATTGTCCAAAATGCGGTATGCATTTAGAACCAATTACCGTTGAGGCAGAAGAAAAAAATGATGAGCTTGAAGATATGAGCAGGCGTTTTTGGATTAGTACCGCTTTGTCAGTTCCTTTATTTCTTTTAGCCATGATTCATGATTTGATGCCGGGGTATATCCCATCATCGCTTTCATCTCAAACAGTGCAGTGGATAGAATTTTTTCTGGCAACACCTGTAGTCCTTTGGGCTGGTTGGCCTTTTTATGTAAAAGGGTATCAATCACTAAGGAGTTGGAACTTAAACATGTTTACTCTTATTTCTATGGGTGTTGGCGCTGCTTATCTCTACAGTATTGTTGCACTTCTTTTACCTGCGATTTTTCCACCGCTTATGCAGACAGAAGAGGGACTTGTTCATGTTTACTTTGAAGCAGCGGCGGTCATTACGGCACTTGTTCTTTTAGGTCAGGTTTTAGAACTTCGTGCTCGCAGTAAAACAAATACGGCTATAAAAACGCTTTTAAATCTCGCACCAAAACAAGCGCACAAAATCATAGACGATAGTGGCAACGAAGAAGATGTAGCTCTTGAGCTCATTCATAAAGGCGATAAGCTCAGAGTAAAACCCGGAGAAAAAATACCTGTTGATGGTATTGTCATAGAAGGGCAAAGCAATATTGATGAGTCTATGATAACGGGTGAGCCTATTCTTGTTCAAAAAACTCAGGGTGACTCACTCATTGGTGCGACCATCAACAAAAATTCAACACTGATTATGCAGGCGACAAAAGTAGGAAGCGAGACAATGCTCTCTCAAATTGTTCAGATGGTAGCTCAGGCACAACGCTCGCGTGCACCTATTCAGCAGTTGGCTGACACTGTGTCTGGCTATTTTGTTCCGGCGGTCGTCTTGTCCGCCATATTTGCTTTTATAGGATGGTGGTTTTTTGGACCCCAGCCACAACTAGCTTATGCCGTTGTCGCCGCTGTTTCTGTTTTAATTATTGCCTGTCCTTGTGCCTTAGGTCTTGCAACCCCAATATCCATAATGGTAGGAACCGGTCGCGCTGCACTCTCGGGGATATTAATCAAAGACGCAAAAACTTTGGAGACCATGGAAAAAGTCAATACACTGGTAGTTGATAAAACAGGAACTCTGACACTTGGAAAACCAAAAGTGACAGATTTCATTGTAGCGGAGGGGTATGACAAAGATGAAGTGCTCAAGTATGCAGCTTCATTGGAGCGTGCGAGTGAACATCCCCTTGCACAGTCCGTTATAGAATACGCAAAAGAGTCCAATATAGCACTCATAAATAGTGAAAACTTTGAAGCCATCCCTGGTAAAGGTGTCGTGGCTGAGATAGATGGTAAAAAAATCATCTTAGGCAGTGAGAAACTTTTACAAGAGTATGATATATCTATTCAAAATATAAAAGAAAGAGCAGATGAGATGAGAAATGATGCGAAGGGGATCATCTTTATGGCCATAGATTCTCGGTATTGCGCGATTATTGCCATCGAAGACCCTATAAAAGAGACCTCAATAGAAGCAGTGAAACAGCTCGCCGATGAGGGAATAACGGTCGTCATGTTAAGTGGAGACAATGAATTTACAGCCAAGGCTGTTGCCAAAAAACTCTCAATTGAGAAAATTTATGCAAATGTATTGCCAGAGGGCAAAGCGGATGTCATAAAAGAGTTACAAAAAAATGGAGCAATTGTAGCAATGGCTGGAGATGGTATTAACGATGCTCCGGCATTGGCTCAGGCTGATGTGGGAATAGCCATGGGAGATGGAACGGATGTGGCAATTGAGAGTGCAGGGGTTACTCTTATAAAAGGAGATTTGCTAGGCATTGTGAAAGTGCTTAAACTCTCTCGTGCAACTATGAAAAACATTAGACAGAATCTATTTTTTGCTTTTATCTACAATAGTGTCGGAATTCCGATAGCAGCAGGAGCACTCTATCCATTTTTTGGGATTGTTCTCTCTCCTATGATTGCCGCGGCGGCTATGAGCTTTAGTTCTGTTTCAGTTATCACAAACGCACTTCGTTTAAAAAACTTAAAAATTTAGATGGAGTTCTCACAAACTCCTCACACATCTCAAATATAATAATGAAAACAAAAGGATAGAAAATGAAAAAGCTAATCAAAATATTGACTCTGATGCTTTTAAGTGTCTCACTTCTTCAAGCTGCGGCGTTTGAAAAAACTGCTAACGGCGGAGGTGTCACGGCTGTTATTAGCTCAGATAAACCTCTGACTACGGGAAATAACTCCTTACATGTAAGCATTAAAGATCTAAAATATAAGGATGCACAAGTAGCCCTCAAAGTGTTTATGCCTGAAATGCCGGGAATGCCACCTATGGAGATGCAAAGTAATGCAAAAGCTATGGGTAATGGTGTCTATAAAATAGATATCAACTTTTCTATGAGCGGTACTTGGCAGGTTTGGATCTACATTTCTCCAAAAAGCGGACAAAAAATCCGTATAAAAACCTCTTTGAATATCTAAAGAGGTCTGATGAAAACTCTTTTCTTATGGCTTAGTATTGCAAGTTTTTTACAAGCACAAACTCTTGATGCTTTGATCTCTCACTCTATGGAAGATCATGGTTCTCTTAAGAGTATACAACAGCGTCTTGCAGCACTGGATAATGAAAAAGAGATCTCAAGAAACTTCTCTGATCCAGAAGTTTCATTCACCATCAACGATATTCAGTTTTCTAATCCCACCGATCGTACAATCGAGCCGATGCAGTTTAGTTCTTTAAATATCAAACAAAAAATTCCTTATTTTGGAAAACGCGACGCGCAGACGCAGATGGTCGAGTCACAAAAAAGATTGTTAAATATGAGTTTGGAGGATTTAAGAACTGAACTTGCAAAAGAGATAAGAGTTACGGCTTATTCTATTTGGGAAACAGAGCAGGGGATTCTTATCGCTGATAGCGCTATGGATATCATCAAACAGACTATCTCTCTCAACGAAGCATATTACGTCACGTCGGGCAATACACAATTAGCCTTGATGAATGCAGGGCTTTCCCTCAGTGAGCAAAAGATAAAAAGAAATTCACTTCTAAGTCAAAGAAACGCTCTTTATGAACAACTCTCCTATCTCGCAGGAGAAAAAGTAGAAAACCTTGAACTCTCTCTTAGCGTACAGAAACCAAAAACTCTTCTCTTTTATCAAGACAAAATAGGAGATTCGAGCGTCTTACATGTAAAGAATGCAGAACTCGGAATCCAAAAATCTGATCTTCATATCAAAGAGCTCTCCCAAAAAATAGACCCTTACATTCAAGCTGGATACTACTACAGGCAAAACCATCCTGATTATGCAGCTATCACAGTGGGCGCATCTTTGCCACTTTATGGAACGCAAAAAGAGAGTGAGGAAGAAGCTAAAAAACTTCTTCTTGCTAAAAGGTTTGAAGAGAGTGACTTAAAAGAAAAACTTAGCTCTCAAGTATCACAGCTCTATGAAAAGTTGCAAAACGATTACGCGAATTATAAAATTCTCAGCGATGAGTCAATGCCGCAAGTGGAACATCTTTTTGATCTCGTAGCTACTTCGGCAAAGAGTAAAGACTCCTCACTGGAGTATCTAGCAATGCTAAATAGAAAACTCAAACTTCAAGAAGATATCATAAAAGTAACAGCCCAATTTTACAAAACGCAAGCAAGCCTACTTGCACTGACTGGAGATAAACTATGAAATATTTAACACTATTATTGCTCTTACATGTAAGCATCTTTGCAAAAGATGTAACGGTCAAACAGCTTTTTAATGTACAAACTATAAAGGTCAAGAGCGTGAACGGGGCACAAAGCCAAACATATTATGGTTATGTCAAAGAGGATGATTCAAAAGTTTATGATGTTACTCCAAGATTTGATGGTTATATCGAAGAACTTAAAGCAAATAAAAGCTACATGTATGTCCAAAAAGGCGCTCTTTTGGCAACGGCATACTCGCCTGAAGTGTTGCGCGCAAAAGATGAATATCTGAGCATCTTTAGTTTTACTAAAAAATTTCCAAACAAAGCAATGCTTGAGAGCGCAAAAGAGCGACTGATACTTTTGGGGGTTAGTACAAAAGAGATAGAGATGATAGAAAAAGAGGGTAAAACTTCACGCACAACAAACATCTATGCACCTTCAAGCGGTTATGTCTATGAAAAAAATGTTGTTAAAGGTTCAGCATTTTCGACAAAACAAACCCTCTTCAAAATTGTCAATCTTTCAAACGTCTGGGTTGAAGTCGCGATCTATCCTCAAGACCTTGATCTCGTATCAAAAATGAATGAGTTTACTATCAGCTCCCCAGCTGGGGATTTTAAAGCAAAAAAAGAGTTGCTTTATCCAAAACTCAGTGCCAAAGATGCTCCTTTTACTCTTAGAGTCAGTGTGCAAAATCCAAAAGGAAAACTCTTGAGCGGTATGTATGTAAGTGTGAGTGCAGATATGAAAAAAGAAAATTATCTGACTTTGCCATCTTCGGCGGTTATCTTTAAAAACGGGAAATATTATGTCTTTGTCAAAGGAGATTTTGAGGGAGAATATACGCCGCGCGCTATCGAAGCCAAAGAGATCGATGCTCACTCGTACAGAGTCAAAGGTCTTCAAAATGGTGATGAAGTCGTAAACAATGCGCTCTTTATGATGGACAGCGACGCGCAGATAAACGGTCTGTATTAGGAATCAATGATGATAGAAAAACTCATAGCTCTTAGTGTAAAAAACAGATTTTTACTTCTGATATTTACACTTTTAATCATCGGCGCTTCTGTATGGTCTATCAAAAATACCGCGCTTGATGCCCTGCCGGATATTTCTCCTCCGCAAGTCATCTTACAGATAAAATGGGCAGGACAATCGCCTGATATCATCGAACAGCAGGGCACCTATCCGCTTATTACAGCTCTGCTCTCGACGCCAAATGTGAAAACGGTAAGAGGATTTTCAAGCTATGAGAATGGACTTATCTACATCATCTTCAAAGAGGGAACAGATATCTATAAAGCCAGAAGCAGAGTTCTTGAACAGCTCTCTTCAATTGGCTCAAGTCTGCCGACAAATATGCAGGTCTCACTGGGGCCTGATGCAAGCGGCGTGGGCTGGGTGTATGAGTATGCACTCACATCCAAGACAAAAAATCTCGCAGAGCTTCGAACACTGCAGGATTACTACTATAAAAATGCTCTTCTTGGCGTGGATGGTGTCAGTGAAGTAGCATCCATCGGCGGATTTGTGCCAAGTTATCAAGTCACTATAAAAAAAGATATGCTAATTCGGTATAACCTTGACATTCAAGATATTGCAAA
The DNA here is from genome assembly GCA_038205935.1 of Campylobacterales bacterium. GTDB lineage: Bacteria > Campylobacterota > Campylobacteria > Campylobacterales > Sulfurimonadaceae > Hydrocurvibacter. The sequence goes on along the minus strand of JBBRBK010000014.1, from coordinate 14,119 downwards.
AACTATCCAGCAAAATAACAATAATACAGGTGGAAGAGTCATCAACAAAAACGGTTATGAGTGGATGGTTCAGGCAAAGGGATATGTCAATAATCTTGATGATATACGAAATTTAAGTATCACGACAAAAAATGGTATCCCGCTTACCATCGGCGATATTGCAAGAGTAGAGATTGTCCCAGCTTCAAGGCGAGGGATGGCCGACCTTAACGGTGAGGGCGAAGTCGTCGGCGGGATCGTGATAGTAAGATATGGCGCGGATGTCTATAAGACGATTCAAAATGTAAAGAAAAAACTCTCCACGCTCAAATCCGCCGATGTTGATATTACGACAACTTACGATAGATCAAGCCTTATAGATAAAGCAGTCGACACGCTCAAACATACACTCTATGAAGAGTCGATTATAGTCATTATCATTATCGCTCTTTTTTTGATGCACTTACGAAGTGCTCTTATAATCTTGATAGTTTTACCTCTGACGATCGGCGTGACCTTTTTACTGATGAAACTCTTTAATATTGGCTCAAATATTATGAGTCTTGGAGGTATCGCCATTGCCATAGGTGCGATGGTTGATGCCTCTATTATCATGATAGAAAATGCCCACCAGACGCTTCATAAACTTCAAGAAAAAGGTGAAGTTACGAAAAAAGAAAGGATCGATGCCATCATAAAGTCATCTCAGCTTGTCGGGCGTCCTATCTTTTTTGCACTTATCCTCGTCGTTGTCTCATTTTTACCGATATTTTCTTTAAGCGGACAAGAGGGGATGCTTTTTTCGCCCTTAGCATTTACTAAAACTTTTGCCATGAGTGCGGGAGCGATTCTCTCCATCACGCTTGTGCCTGTGCTTATGATCTATTTTCTAGGCGGTAAGATTCCATCAGAAGAGAAAAACTTTTTAAACAGATTTTTTACCTTTCTTTATCATCCGCTTTTAGTGTATAGTCTCAAACTCAGATATGTTGTTTTACTATTACTTGTACTTTCTTTGGCTTCTATCTATCCTCTTTACACCGCACTCAAATGGGAGTTTATGCCCACCCTTAACGAACAGACCTTTATGTATATGCCCGTCACGCCGTATGGAACGAGCATCGACTTAAGCAAAGAGTTGACACAAAAAACGGATGCCATCATCAAAAGCTTTCCTGAAGTACAAAGTGTTTTTGGTAAAGGCGGACGCGCAGATAGTGCGACTGATCCCGCACCTCTTGGAATGCTTGAATCTATCATCACTCTCAAGCCCCAAAGTGAGTGGCCAAAAGGGATGACCTATAAAAAGCTTCAAGACGACATGGAAAACGCCCTACATGTAAGCGGTCTTGTGAACTCTTGGACGTATCCCATCAAAGGGCGTATAGATATGCTTCTTAGCGGAATCCGCACGCCCATAGGGATAAAACTTTATGGAAAAGATGCCACAAAACTGCAGTTTTATGCAACTCAGATAGAGCAAACGCTCAAAGCCGAAGATATGACGATGTCTGTTTTTGCAGATAAAGCGACTGCGGGATACTACTTAAATATTGATATTAACGAAGAAGCGCTCAAGCGTTATGGCATCACAAAAGATACATTGCTTTCTTACACTTCATTTGCTATCGGAGGTGCGAAGGTGTCTACGATGTACAATGGTTTGGAGCGCTACGCGATAACTATGAGACTCTCCGAGGATGAAAGAGATTCTCTCTCATCCATCCAAAATATTATGATCAAAACACCTCTTGGATTTATGCCGCTTCGTACCTTTGCTACACTTTCTTATAAAGAGAGTGCATCCATCATCAAAAGCGAAATGGCTCTTCCTGTGACTTATATTTATATCACGCCAAAAGAGGGTGTAAGTTCAACCATTTATAAAGAAAAAGCACAAAAGGTCTTAAAAAAGATCAAGCTTCCAGATGGGTACTATATGCAGTTTGCAGGAGAAAGCGAGTACCTTGAATCAGCTCTTGCGAAGATGATATGGATCATTCCAGCCGTCATACTCATTGTGTTTGTGCTTATCTATTTTGCGCTCAGGGATATCACCGCATCTCTCATTGTATTTTTCACGCTTCCCTTTGCTCTTTTGGGCGGATTAGTCTACATGCAACTACTGCATTTCAATATGAGTATTGCCGTGATAGTCGGATTTTTAGCACTTCTTGGCATAGCCTCAGAATCAGCGATCGTGATGATCGTTTATTTGCAAGAGAGTGTGAAAAATTCACTAGAAAAATACGGAGAAGCTTTTGATGTGCAAAATCTCAAAGATGCCATTTATGATGGAGCCATTAGAAGACTCCGCCCTAAGCTCATGACTGTATTTGCCATCATCGCAGGACTTTTGCCGATCATGTATTCAAATGGTGTGGGAAGTGAGATCATGCAACGCATCGCAGCGCCAATGATAGGAGGAATAGTGAGCTCATCAGTGTTGAGTCTTATCATAATCCCAATACTTTACGAGGTATATATAAAACAAAAATATCTTCATTAATGTACGACTTTTAAAAGATGATAGAGAGATCAACCGAGTTATTACAGAAAATTATAATATATCTTTTTGTGTGCTATACTATACAAAGAAGTTAAAATCATTTTTAGTAAAATATAGATTGAGGGGGGGGGATGAGTATTGGTGGATTTAGGCGCTATGTCTTGTTTCAATCGCTATTCAGTGTTGTGCGTTGATGACGAGGAAGAATTTTTACAATATTTAGTTTTGGTGTTAAAACCCTATTTTGCAAATGTTTACTCAGCTACAGGTCCAAAAGATGCGTATACTATTATCGAGCAAAATACTGTCGATATTATTATTACTGATTTGTACATGCCAAAGATAAGCGGTATTGATTTTATAAAGCATTTACGTAGTGAGAGATCCGCTATTTCTGTTATCTTTTTGAGTGCGTGTTTTGAGCGAGATTTTCTCCATGCCGCTATTCCTCTTGGGCTTGATGCTTACTTAGTCAAACCAGTTTTACTTGATAATCTCTTTGAAACTCTTCACAAAACCGTCGAGCGCATCGAACAGCGATCTTCTATAACCTATACAATAAAAGGCGGAGCCTCATTTGATCTAGTAGATAGTGTTGTTTATGAAACAGCTTCTCGAAAAAATATAGAGGTCTCTCAAAAAGAGCTTGCTCTCTTATCTTTACTTATAAAAAATAGAAATGCCATACTGAGTAAAACATCCATTGAAGAAGAGTTATGGGATTTTAACTATGTATCTGAGAGTTCTGTAAAAACCCTTATAAAAAAACTGCGAGACAAAATCGGCTATGACGCCATCGTAACACATAGTAACATCGGGTACTCTATAGCCCTTTTAAAAAATATCTGATGAAAAAGCTTCAAAAAATCGCTATAAAAAGTGAAGCTGAGAAGCGCTACAAAATATTAGAAGAGACACTTATCATTCAAGCTAGGTCGGCAGTTGTTGGTGAGATGCTTGGCATCATAGCGCACCAATGGCGCCAACCACTCTCCGTCATGGCAATGGTTACCAATAAAATGAACCTTCAAGAACTATCATCACCAGCGCCTAGTCAAGAAATGCTGAGTGACATAGCGGTACTTGAGCGTAATATCAGCTATTTATCAAATACTATAGAAGATTTCAAGAATTTTTTAAAGCCAGAGATGGAAAAAGAGTGGTCTACAGATTCAAAAATATGCGAACAATTTCACACGCTAGCCTATCCAATCCTTAAATTTCACAATATTGAGCAAGAAATCCGACTTCATGACACCACGGAATTTTTCATATATGGAAGTGAACTTATTCAAGTACTTTTGTCTCTTGTTGCAAACGCAAAAGATGCGATTTGTGAACAACAAAATGAAAATGGAAAAATCATCATTCTTTGCGAGCATCTCCCAGATAAAGAAGAATACCGATTTTCCTTCAGCGACAATGGCGGAGGAATTCCAACTAATATACTAGAGACGATATTTGAGCCTTACATTTCGACTAAAGGGGCAGAGGGAACAGGACTCGGTCTGTATATGGCTAAGATCATCATTGAAGAACATTTCAAAGGAACTATTAAAGCTGAAAATATTGATGATGGTGCTTGTTTTACCATACAATTTCCGCTTACATGTAAAGAAAAAGTTTAAAATTATTAGCAATCTTAAAAGATATCTCACCTTGCAAAATAACCCAAAATTAACCTGCTGAAGCTACTATTCTATTGTAATAAACAATGCTCATCAAGCTTGTCAAAGGCATTATCGGCGGAAGCGGACTTGAGTCTCTTACAAGAGCTATTGATACTACATGGGAAGCAACAAAAACGGCATTTATTAATGCTGCTCATTTAAAACATTAACGAGATATTCTCCTTAATCTTTGACTCTCAGCAAAAAAGCTATAGTGGTGGATTTGATTATTATTGTAGTACCTTATTCTTCCACTACTTTTTCACCATGCTCGATTTTTTCTTTTCGCTTGTATGTTTTCATCTGTTTTTTGATTTCTTGCTTTAACTCTTTTTTGAGTAAATTTTTTACTTGCTTCTTGACAATTCTTTTGATTTTAGTCTTCACGATAATTTCCTTTTAGTTTAGTTATTGTTCAATAATCATATTCTTAACTACACTTTGCCATTAAGCATGGCAAGTGTAAGACTAAGAATCATTGCAATCTTAATGAACTTTATTTTTTCTCTATCCAACAACTTTTATGTTTATCAAACATTACTTTAAACTCTTTTTTCTGAGTGTCGGTTAGAATATTATAAACTTTTTCTATCATATCAGCTCTATTTTCAATCATATTGTCTCTTTTTTGCTGTTCAAGTTTAATATACATCGCCTTATCAAAACTATTATCAGTAAATGCATCGTTTGGATTTGGGATAGTTTGCATATGTTCTTTTACAATTGAACGAACTTGCTTTCTTTGATCATCACTAAGTTTTAATTGTTTCAAATCAGACAATAATCCATCTTTATACATATGATCCTCTTTTGCCATTTTACAATGCTGATGTACTCTAACAGATTGTTTTACCTGTTGTGTATCTGATGCGAACATTGGTATTGCCAAAATTACACTTAAACTTATTGCGATTAATTTTTTTTTACTCATAATTAGCTCCTTAATATTTGTATATTCAAATTGTACAGTAGTGCTATTAAGTATATTTTTACTAGTAAAACTGTCTTTGAAATCAATTTACAACTCAATAGCTCCCTTAAAAGTTATTTTAAAGGGAGCTATTATAGTTTCAGACTTTTTTTAGAGGTGCATTCTTGTCAGCGTGTGCTTTAATAGCATCTTCACTATGATCAAGTGCGTTTAGCGTATGACCGTGTGCTATATTGGCTTGATGACCAGCAACTTCAGGTGTTCCTGCATCGTAAGACTTTGCAGCTTCTTTGTGATGTTTGGCTGCTAGTTCGTGGTGATCTGCAGCAACTTTATGTTCTTTACTTATGTTTACTTGTCCGTTTTTCTGAGTATCTGTGTTCATGTGATATCCTTTATTTGTATTGTTTGTGCGCACAACAATGTAATCTTATAGTGGATAGGTTATTTTTTGGTCAATAAATAAGAAGAGTTGCAAGAACATTTTAAATTTGAAGGGAAGGGTAAGTATTTTGACCCCATTGTCGTCGAAGCTTGAGATAGCCTAGAGGCCAAGAGATAGGATTCTATGATTCAACTTATTCAATTGAACCGGTTTTTTAGTTTACTTTTTTGTATGCATCTATAGAAAAGCGCGTAGTTTTAAATTACACGCCGTCCTCGGACTAAATCTTAATTACTAGCTTTAAGAGCTTTGATCTCTGCTCGAAGCGTTGCTACTTCTTCCATCATACTAGAGATTTTATCAGCTTTAACAGCTTCTACATCTCCCTTGAAACGTTCAAAAGTTGATTGAACACTATGTGTCAATGAACTTAGTTTATCTTTAGCATCATTGATAAGTTCATGATGATCAAAATGCAAATTATCTTCAAGTTCATTGATTTTACCGATGATATCATCTTTATGTTTGTATGCATAGTACGTTGCCGCGCCGCCGATAATTGCTCCAAGTACCAAGCCTATAGTGTTATTTCTGTCCATTGTGTATCCTTTTATTTGGTTTTATTTTTTTGAAAAAGTTTGAACAAAGCATCGATAGCCAGCGAACCAAGTGTTACTTTTGTAATGCCATTGGCTGCTTTATATACGAGTGATCTTGTTTGTGTATGGATATAACTTATCATTTCATGCAGTTCATGTAATGCTAAAAATGATTTCGCACCTAAAGAACTTGTTTGTGTCTTAAGATAGAAAATGAACTCACTGATGTCATGTAGTGTTAATGCTACTTTTGTGGAAAGGAAGCTAAGTTCTTGTTGTACACTGTCAATAAATTCATGTACTCTCTTCATGGTCTTAAATACTCGTGATCCAACGACAACTACCGTCACTGCAATGAAAACCATACATATGGCGATTATGCCGACAAAAATAGTTAAAAGTTCATTATCCATTGACAACTTTCCTTATGAGAATTTTTTTGTTCCTCTACGTAGCTGAAAGAACCTTTTTCATGTTTTCCTCCAAAAATAAAAATTTGACTATAGATAAAAAATCTACATTCCCGTCTAAAGGATAGTATCTATTAGCGGTTACTAATAAGTTATTTTTACTATACAATTTATGCTTACATGTAAAGAAGCAGTTTAAAATTACTAGCAATCTCAAAAGATATCTCACCTTGTAAAAATAACCCGAAATTAACCTGCTGAAGCTACTATCTCATTGTGATCATAAAATAATTCAGTTGTGATGCACAATGCAATCCATAAAAAAGGAGTGTTATGAAAATAAAAGGTTCGCTAAAAACTGCCATAGTTGCGGCTACTATCGTAGCTATGGGTATACCAGGATATGCAACAGACACCGACAGCCATATGGAAGTCAAGGGTGAACGCCTAATTGAAAAATCAGATACACGGGTAAAAATGAATGTAAAAACAGCCCTTGTATTTTATCGCAATGTAAATGCCAACGAAATAGAAGTTTATGTCAAAGATGGGATGGTAACCCTTAAAGGTACAACCAGCAGCCTCTCTCAGAAAAAACATACTACTGAATATGTTAAAGATATTGATGGGGTTAAAGGCGTAAATAATGAACTAATGGTTGGAAAATCAAAACAAACATTGGGTGAAAAATTAGACGATGCATCTATTACCGCTCAGGTAAAAACTGTATTGATGCTACGTCATTCAGCGAGAGCTATAAAAACCACGATTGTGACAAATAATGGTATTGTTACAGTAAGTGGCGAGGCCAAAAATACAACTGAGAGAAACTTGGTTATCAAGATTGTCGAAGATGTTAGCGGCGTTAGAGGAGTAGTCAATAATCTGACTACTAAAAAATAAAAAACTAGAAATTCTCCTTAAGCTTTGACTCTCAGCAAAAAAGCCCATTAGCTTCGAGCTGAGCTGTAATAAATCCACCCCTTCTCCTACAAAATTCAAAGCAAAAATAACCTATTAGTAACCACAAGCAGATACTATCATTTAGTCAAACATGTAGATTTCTTTATCTATGGTCTGAATTTTATTTTTTGGAGGAAAGCATGAAAAAGATTATTTCAAGTTTATTAGTTATAGCTTCTTTGGCAGTTGCTCAAGAGGGTAGCACTGGGGGTGGTGTTTATATTGGTCTGGATGTTGGAGCTGCAAATGTAGATAGAACATTTGAAGTGAGTGGCAATGGATATTCTTATAAATCTTCTACCGGCGATGACAGAACCACAACGGGAGCTGTTAAAGTTGGTTTTGGTAAGTTTGAAGAAAACCGCTTAGAGATATCACTGCAACAATACACCTCAAATAAAGAATCTGGGAGCGATACTCAAACGTTGTTTAATTCATCAAACACACTTGGAGTAGGAGTTGATTATCTTGTGACTATGCCGAGTGTCAGTAAGGTAGTAATGCCTTTTATAAAACTTGGAGTTAATGTCACTAGAGCTGATATAGGCTTTAATGTAAAAGCTCAAGGCAATGATGAAAGAACAGATACGCTCTATGCACTTGGCGGTACTGCTGGTGCTGGATTAACATTTCAAATCACAAACTTTCTTGATGTATTAGCAGGATATGATTATACATATCGTAGATGGCAAGATATGACTAGTGGGCCTTATACATTAAAAACACATGACGAAGTTCAAAAAATTTATGCTGGATTGAATCTTAGATTCTAAAACTTGACGAAACTCTATATGAGCTTCGTTTAAAATAATTAATTAAAAAAATCATAGGAGAATACAAATCATGAAACAAAATCTATTATTAAAAGCAACAATAGTTGCAACAGTTCTCATCGCTAGTTCAGTTCCACTTTTCGCATCAGATGCGAAAACTGCTACTCCAAAATCAAAGCATACAGTTGGAGAGAAAATCGACGACTCAGCCATCACTACGCAGGTAAAAATGGCGTTGCTATTACATCGTTCAACTGGTGCTATTCGAACGGAAGTTACCACTACAAATGGAGTCGTAGTAATCAAAGGTACAGCTAAAAACAGTGCTGAGAAAGATTTGGTTACTAGACTTGTTGAAGATGTTCAAGGAGTTAAAAGTGTTCATAATAATATGATGGTAGCTGCGTCAGACACTCCTACAGTTGGTGAAAATATTGATGATTCAGCAATTACTGCAAAAGTAAAGATGGCATTGGTTTTACAGCGATCAACGGGAGCTTTACGTACTTCAGTCACTACAAATGAAGGTGTAGTTACCGTGAGCGGAAAAGCGCGAAATGAGGCTGAAAAAGAGCTAGTAAATAAAGTTGTCGAAGATGTTGAGGGTGTTAAAAATGTTGTCAATAATATGACAATAGAAAAATAATTTTAAGGAGGACAACATGTTGTACACAGTAGCATTAATACTTATAATTTTATGGGCTTTAGGAATGGTGAGCAGTTATAGTATGGGTGGATTAATTCACCTATTATTGGTAATTGCAATTATCGTTATACTCATCAGAGTTATCCAAGGAAGACGTGTACTTTAAAACTACACGCTTTAAAATAAATTAAAAAAGGAATTATTATGAATGACAAAGAACTTTACCAACAAAAAAAACAAGCGCAATTAGATGTATATAAAGCAGATATCGATAAACTCCAAGCACAAGCTTCAATGATGAGTGCTGATGCACAAATCAAAATCAATGAGCATATCCGAACGCTCAAAGAGAAGCTAAGTGAGGGTGACTCAAAGCTCTCAGAGCTTACAAAAGCCACAGGCGAAGCGTATGACTCTGTAAAAATCGGCGTAGAATCTGCATGGGATACAATGGCATCTGCTTTTAGTGATGCAGGTACAAAATTTAAAAACTAGCTTACATGTAAGCAATATCAGCCGTATTTGGCTGTTATTGACTCAACAATGATTCAGATATTCCAGGTAGTTTCACATCAAAACGAACACCTTTCTTGGTATTATGAACGTTTATTTTGCCACCCATATCTTGTTCAATAGTAATCTTTGTTATATAAAGCCCTAAACCGGTACCCTGAGTTTTAAATTTTGTAGTGAAATAGGGATCAAAAATTTTGTTTATTATTTCTAAATCGATCTGCGGTCCATTGTTTTCTATAGTGATAAGTATTCCTTTATTTACAAGCTTTCCTTTTATAAAGATTTTTCCTGCTTCTTTACCACTCTCTATGATTGCTTCTTTAGCATTATTTAGGATATTGAGCATAGCTTGTCCAAATTCACGTTTATATCCGCTTACATGTAAGCTTTCTTCAATATCAACATCAATAGTCACATTTTTATTCAAAAATCGCTCTTGTATGAGACTAACCATATCTTGAATGGATTTTGTAACCGAAAAATACTCTTTTTCACTATCTGCGGAAAAATAGTTTCTAAAATCGTCTATTGTGCTAGACATCTCCGTTATCATTCTCATACTATTTTTTACCGCTTTGTCTACGTACTCTTGATTGAGTGTGTTATGTTTAAAAGCCTCTTTGGCAGCTTGAATTGTGATAGCTAAGAGGTTGAGCGGTTGTCTCCATTGATGAGCGATATTACTCGCCATCTCACCCATAGCCGCAAAGCGAAATTGCTTGATAATTACCAAATCTTTTTCTCTATTTTTTGCAAGTTCTTCTTGAACTTTTTCTTCAAGAGTATCATTGAGTGCTTGAAGTGCTATTTCCGCTTTTTTAGTAGCACTCACATCTTCATAGATAGTGATAATCTCACCGGTAGGTAATTTGAAGATGTAATTTTTTCTCCAGCCAGAGATACGCTTGTCATCATAGAAGAAAGCCGGCAGCGCTTCGGGTATGCCTGTTTTGTATACTCTTACTAAAGCTTCCAATAAATCGCTGTTCTTTAGCATTGGAAATATCTCTTGGATTCTCTTGCCTATAACATCCTCTCGCGATAACTTTTCTATTTTTTGGGCTCCGCTATTGATATTGACTATCTCAAAATCAGTACCATCATTAATAGCTTTGTATATGACTATTCCATTAGTTATGCCCTCAAATATCTTATTTAACAATACCTGCTGAATCTCTTTTTCCTTGGATAGCGTTTTTAATGTTTTGTAGGTAACATCTAGCGTATCCTTAGTGTGGTGAAGTTCTTCATTTGTACTTTGGAGCTCTTCATTGGTACTTCTGAGTTCCTCGTTTGTGCTTTGCAACTCTTCATTTGTACTTTGTAACTCTTCATTCGCACTTCGAAGCTCTTCATTGAGAGACTGCAGTTCTTCGTTTGAACTTTCCATCTCTTCAATGATAGTTTGCAGATGTAGTTTTGTGTGAGAGAGCTCAGCTTCTAGCCTTCTAGTTTCCTTTGTACGAGGAGCGTCACTCGATGAAAAATCAACCTGAGTGAACATATCCGCATCTTCCTCTTGGAAAGACACAACAAAAAACTCACTATTTTGTGAATGATGACTCAGAGGAATGACAATCAAACGCACAAAGCGATCAATCCCTTTAAACAATTCCACCTTATGAAAGATCCCTAGTTGAGGCTGCATTGTTTTATTGCAAAGCTGTATTAAAGTCCGTAAATCAAGAGAGAGCGATTCGTGGATAGTTTTAAAGATATTGGCAGTAGCAAGCCCTTGATCATAATACAAGTAAGGATTTCTTTCTTTTATATAGACAATATCCATCCCCTTACTGACTATGACGCTCAGAGGTAAAAGAAACTCTCCAAGAGACTCTATCAGCGACTCTTTAAAACTCATTTTTGGCAGAGGAAGAGATACTAGATCTTGCACATTTGCTTTTTGAGTCGGATGATAAGCATTGATAATTTTGGGCGGTGTATTACTGACGCTGAATTCTCGTTTGAATACTCTTGTGTTCTTGGTAAGTGGAGTAAACAGATTTTCAAATGTTCCGATTGATTCGGTTTTTCCAAGAAATAAGATACCGTTGTTTAAAAGGGCATAGTGAAACAGAGGAATTATCCGCTCTTGAAGACTCGGCGTGAAGTAAATGAGCAGATTTCTACAAACAACAAGATCAAGCTTTGTAAAAGGAGCATCTCTAAGAAGATCATGCTTGGAAAAAATGATCATGCCCCTGATGGTATTATTTACCTGAAAGCCATCATCTTTTGCGACAAAATATTTTTTGATGAGTTCTGGAGGCATTTGGGTAAAAGCTGAGGGGCGATAAGTGCCGTTTCTAGCAAACAAAATGGAATCATTATCGATGTCAGAAGCAAATATCTGCACCTCCATATGCTTCTTTTGTTGGGCTAAAATTTCAGTTATAACGATTGCAATAGAGTAGCTTTCTTCACCACTGCAACAGCCGACATCCCAAATCCTGATGATATCATTTTCCTCTTTTTGGGCTAGATATTGAGTCAAGTGGACTTTAAGATCTGCAAATGCTTCTTTATCCCTAAAAAAGGAGGTAACACCGATCAAGAAGTCTTTACAAAGACTTGCGGTTTCTTCTTTGTCTGAATAAAGCAATTGAATATAATCATATATCTTCAAAATTTTAAGTGCAGCCATACGTCTTTGTATTCTGCGGTTGAGTGTAGTAGATTTGTATTCTGAGAAATCAACTCCGCAAACAGCTTTAAGACGAGCAAATATTTTTAGATGATCGTCTTTTGTACGTATGGTGGCATGTTGGAGTGAAATCTCACTGCTGTTAAACTTTTCAAACTCTTTTAACTCGGCTCCCATTTTATCCGCAGAAAGTATTATGTCGATCTGCCCTGCATTAATCGCAGAAGTGGGCATGCCATCAAACCTTGCACTTTTTGGATCTTGTGCAATCGTAATGCCACCCTCCGCTTTTATCTCTGCACATCCTCTAGATCCATCACTCCCAGTTCCTGAGAGGATAATACCAACGCTATCATGATGTTTACTGCGTGCAAGAGATGTAAAAAATAGATCGATAGAAGGTTTTGAACCGATGAAATCATCCTCAGGAGCCTTAAGCACGATAGTGTCGCCATCAAGAAAGATATTGTAGTTTGGCGGAGTTATATATATTTTTGAAGCGCTTACATGTAGACCATCTGTTGCTGCTATGACTTCAAGCGGCGAGTTTTTGCCAAGGAGTTCCACCAAAACACTGTGGTCTGGCCCCAAATGCTGTGCTACGATGTAAGCCATTCTATCAGTAATCAAAAGGTTTTGGATGAGCTCTTGCAATGCTTCCAACCCGCCGGCACTTGATCCTATACCGACAATAATTAGTGTTTTTTGTGCCGATTTAGACATTTTATACCCTCTGATTATTTTTTATTATTATATCGCTAACGTCTGAATCTCAGCACAGTTTTGAAACATTTATGTTCATTGAAAAGTGACCTATAGCTATTCTTATGATTTTGTTATTTCACCTAACTTTTTAAGTAGTAATGATAATTCATCTTGTAAATGATGAAGTTCACCTACTCTTTGCGATACTTTGAAATTCTCTCCTTGCATGTAAAGGGCTATTAGTTCCGAGGCTAAATGATGAATTTTATAATGCAAACATTTGATATCAAGGTAATATCTATTTTCTCCAAAACGCTTAAAACCTTCATTTTCCAACCACTTTCCTAAGCTGCATTGTGTATGATCCAATGATTCGGCAAAGGAATATTTTCCGCTCAATAAAGAATACACCGAATCAACCCAAGTCTGGTGTTCGATCGTGGCAAACAAGAGAGGTAGGTCAGTTTTCATTTTAGAAGTTTGCGTTTCCCATATTTTTGGGTTAACCCAAGAAGTAACCCAAGGGGAGATTTCCTCCGATGGCATAGGTGGTGAAATGGCATACCCTTGCGCCAACTCACAACCCATTTGAAGCAATAATTCGCCGTGTTCTATAGTTTCAACTCCCTCAGCAATAATCTCATGACCAAAGGCAGTAGCCAGACTGATTATCCCCTCAAGTATTGCCAAGTCATTGCTATTATGCAGCATCTCTTTGACAAAACTCTGGTCAATTTTTATGAGTTTAATAGGTAATTGCTTTAAGTAAGTGAGAGATGAATAGTTGGTACTAAAATCATCTAGCGAAAATACAATCCCAAGTTTTTTACAAGCAATCATGATTTCTGAGGAGCGAAATACATTTTTTAATCTACTCATTTCTAGGATTTCGATTTCCAACAAGGCTGGATTTACTTTGGGATGAGCTGATAAGATAGAACTAAGTCTCTTGACAAAATTTTCTTTCATAAGCTGATAAGCACTGATATTGACACTGACAACAAGTGAAATACCACTCTCTTGCCATTGTTCTATCTGAATTAAAGCAGTGTTTATTACCCACTCACCCAAATGAATCGAAAGTGGATGATCTGCAATCAAGGGTAGAAATTCTAAAGGGTTTAAAAAACCTTTTGTTGGATGCTGCCATCGAATAAGCGCTTCTAAACCGATAATAGCTCCAGTTCGCATATTGACTTTTGGCTGATAATATAAAACAAACTCTTCTGCAGCTAACGCTTTTTTGATATTTTTTATTGCTTCATAACGCTCTATAAGCATATCATTTTGCTTTAAATTAAAAAATTCATAATGATTTTTACCAGAGAGTTTTGCTTGATACATTGCCTGATCGGCCTGACGAAGCAGTAAATCTGCATCAACATCTTC
>JBBRBK010000013.1:0-41098 GCA_038205935.1 Campylobacterales bacterium | reverse complement strand
AAAAAATTTAAAAATGGATTCCAAAAGAGAGCTATTGACTCTAACATACGAGCAAAAAAAAGTGCTTTATGTTTTAGGAGGTCTAGTGCTACTTTTGTTTATAAATGCGCCTATAGAACCCTACTGGAATGGTCTTGGACTTAATGAGAGTGCCATTCTCTTAGGTGCGGGCTTATTGCTTTTTATGCCCCCTTTTAGCGTCTTAGATTGGATGTACGACAAAGACAAGATACCTTTTAGGATCATGTTTCTCTTTGGGGCAGGATTTTCCATCGCAGCTGCATTTACTAAAACAGGACTTGCCGATACTTTGGCATCCTATATACTCAGTATCACGACACTCTCTCCGATGCTCATCATCCTCGCAGTGGCCGTGCTTATAACGTTTACAACGGAGATAACCTCTAACACGGCACTCATCTCCATTATGTTGCCCGTCATCTATGCTGTTGCAGTGAAATCGGGCATAAATATTACTCTCTTTATGTTGATAGCGACCATTTGTGCGTCTTATGCTTTTATGCTCCCCATAGCCACTCCGCCGAACGCTATAGCAATGAGCAGCGGAGCAGTCGATGTAAAAACGATGATGAAGTACGGCTTGGTTTTAAATATTGCAGGTATAATTTTAGTGGTTTTAATAGCCCAGTTTTTTTGGAAAAATATATTATAAAAGGAATAAAAATGATAGTTCATATAGTAGTGTTTGATTTCAAAGAGGAAGATAAATACGAGAATATTTTGAAAGTCAAAGAGATGTTGGAAGCTTTGCCTTCTAAAATCGAGGAGCTTTTAGAGATGGAAGTTGGCGTTGATTTTTGTCGAAGTGAGAGAGCGTGTGACATGAGTTTGTACTCTACATTTAAGACGCAAGAGGATCTTCAAGTGTATGCAACACATCCGGCTCATTTGGAAGTTTTGGCAGTGATCAGGGAAGTTGTTGAAAAAACACGTGTAGTTGATTACGAGAAATAATCATGGGTTGGACATGTCAATATGATTTTCAAGGATATTGTAAACTATTAAAAGTTCCTTGTGTACCTGGAATCAAGGGGTGCATTTTAAATAAGGGAGCAACTGCCGTCTTTAGTACAGGCAGTTATGAAGAGGATAAAAAACAAAGCGAACAAAAGAGTGAAGAGATTGATTTTAGTGAACTTGCCAAAAGAAATTAAGCGTTTTGAATCTCTTCTTCTTTTTCTTCGACGCTAGAACGAATCAGCCCTGAAAATGTTACTAAATAAATTGGTAATAGTGGTATAATTTTGATAAAAAAAGGCAAATACGCTTGAAAAAACCTGCAGGATTTGGCAAAAACTATTTTACTCTTTCAGCCATCCTTGCATACAGCGTTGCACAGCGCCTTACGAGTCAGGTAAACGCAGCATATACACTTATCAACTCTCAGCTCTCTTTAAAAGATGAAGAGCTCGGTGATGTGGATGACCCGCCAAATCTACTTGAACTGCCCCTTATTTTAAACACAAAGCCTTGTTCCTGTAACTCTTTATTTTCTCTGAGAACAAGACTCTCTCTTTTAATCAATATTTTTATCCCACGATGCCCTTTTTACTGTAAATATTTTGCATTTCGTCGTAGCGGCGTGCATCCTCCGATCCTTTTTTAATTTCTTATTCGTAAAAAAAAAATTAAAATAACAGACAAGGATATCTTATGTCAAAAAATTACGTAACAGGGTTTGCAAGAATAGGCGAACAAAGAGAACTCAAAAAAGTATTGGAAGAGTTTTGGGCAAAAAAAGTTCCATTTAGCGAAGTAGAAAAAGTAGCTTTAGAGTTGAAGAAAAGACATTGGAACTACCAAAAAGATGCAGGTATCGAGTATATTAGTTCAAACGATTTTAGTTTATATGACACTATGTTAGATACTTCGATTATGCTAGGAGCGATTCCACAAAGATTTCAACATTTAGCAGATGAAGAGCTCTATTTTACAATGGCAAGAGGAAATGAGTCTTGTGTGGCTATGGAGATGACCAAATGGTTTAACACAAATTACCATTACATCGTTCCTGAGCTTACATGTAACGATAAGTATATTCTAAATGCGACCAAAATCATCAATGAATACAAAGAGGCAAAAACTTTAGGCATTAAGACAAAGATCAATCTTATAGGCCCACTGACATATTTGGGGCTGAGTAAAAGAGTCGATGGCGGCGACAGCTATGAGTTTACAAATAAGATCGTCGATATCTATGTGCAATTGCTCCAAGAGATCGAAAAACTTGATGATGAAGTGATGATCCAAATAGACGAGCCAATCTTTGTAAAAGATCTGGATGTGAAGATACTCTCTCTTATAAAACCGACATATGACAGACTCTCATCAATCTCAACAAACATAAAACTTATCGTTATGACCTACTTTGAGCATTCATGCGAAGCCACTAAAATATTGGTACATACGCCTATCTGGGGATTAGGACTTGACTTTATACATGGTGAGGAAAATCTAAACTCTTTAGAGCTGATAAGCCATAACAATAAAACAGTTATAGCCGGTGTCGTAGATGGCAGAAATATCTGGAAAAACAATTACACCAACACCTTGGAACTCTTGGATAAAATAGGCAGAATTATTCCAAATGATAGACTTATTATCTCCACATCCTGCTCGCTCTTACATGTACCCTTTACTTTAAAATATGAAGAGAAGATGGATAAAGAGATAAAAAGCTGGCTGAGTTATGGAGTTGAAAAATTAGATGAACTTTCCCTTCTTTCAAAGTTCTACTTTCAAGGCTTAAATGCTTTAGATGCAAATGAGACAATTCTCTATTATGAAAATATCAAATCAAACGAAGCAAGACAAAGCTCCAAGAAGATTCATAATCAAAGTGTTTTACAAAGAGTTCAAAATATCTCAAAACTACAGCGTGATGGAGAGTATGAAGAGAGAATCAAACTCCAAAAAGATATTTTACAATATCAAGATCTGGCAACAACAACTATCGGCTCTTTTCCTCAGACGCTGAAAGTTCGAGAGGCAAGAGCAGCTTATAAAAAATCGCTTATCTCAAAAGATGTTTATGAGCAGAAGATGAAAAACTATATTGATGAATGTGTCGCATTTCAAGAGGAGATAGGTTTAGAGATTCTTGTTCACGGCGAGCCTGAGAGAAACGATATGGTTGAGTATTTCGGAGAACAGCTCGATGGTTACGCTTTTAGCCAAAACGGCTGGGTTCAAAGCTATGGAAGCAGATGTGTGAAACCCCCTTTTATCTACGGAGATATCAGCCGTCCAAAACCTATGACAGTTGAGTGGATTACATATGCGCAAAGTAAAACAAAATTCATCATGAAGGCGATGCTCACAGGTCCTGTGACAATTCTTAACTGGTCATTTGTTAGAGATGATAAACTAAGAAGCAGCGTGGCACAGCAAATAGCTTTGGTAATCAATGATGAAGTAGATGACTTGCAAAATGCGGGCATAAAAATCATCCAAGTTGATGAAGCCGCGTTTAAAGAGGGCTATCCTCTAAGAGTTGAAAAAATAAAAGCATATGAAAAATGGGCAGTCGATAATTTTAGACTCTCAGTCAGCAGTGCAAAAAAAGAGACGCAGATACATACGCATATGTGTTACAGCGAATTTAACGATATCATTAAAACTATAGAAGCTATGGACGCGGATGTTATCTCCATAGAGACTGCAAGAAGCGGCAATGAACTGCTTAAGATTTTTAAAGAGGTTGGATACAAACAAGAAGTAGGGCCGGGTGTTTATGATATCCACTCTCCAAGAATTCCAAGTGTCGAAGAGATCGTAAAACAGATAGAAAAACTTTTAGAAGTACTGCCAAAAGAGCAGCTTTGGATCAATCCAGATTGTGGTTTAAAAACTCGAAAATGGGAAGAGGTGAAACCGAGTCTTAGAAATATGGTGGAGGCTGTGAAGATAGTGAGAGAAAAATTAAAGTAAAACAGCTTACATGTAAGACCTAAATCTTTGATTATAAAGATTTAGGCCGAGTGATAAAAATTTAGTATATTAAAGAGATGCGATCTCTTCAGCTTTTTCTTCGATGGTAAGAAGTTCGTCTATTTTTTGCTCGTAACTCTCTTTTAATTTTTGAAGCTCCTCAGCTAAAACTGTAATGCCGATTTTTTCATAACATGCAGGGTTTGAAAGACAGACATTTTTTTCATCTATCAGTTTTTCGAGTGCGTCGATCTCGTCTGGGAGTTTTTCAAGAGCAATCTTCTCTTTAAATGTAAGTTTGAGCTCTTTTTGTTTGACTCTCTCAACTGGTTTTTCTTTTGCGCTTTCTTTTTCCATCTCAGCGAGTTCTGCGAGTTCATGTTCTAGTTCTAAGTACTCAGAATATTGCTGATGACTCTCTTCTATTTGTCCATCGCCTTTAAAAATAAAGAGTTTTTTTGCGATCTTATCGACAAAATATCTATCGTGACTTACGATGATAACAGCACCCGGGAAGTTTGTAAGTTTCTCTTCTAAGATATTGATAGTTGGGATATCAAGATCATTGGTTGGCTCATCGAGTATAAGAATATCTACTTTTTTAGTAAAGAGCAGGGCAAGTGCTACACGGTTTTTTTCGCCTCCACTGAGTATGCCTACTTTTTTATCTAAAAATTCTCGTGGAAAAAGAAAGTTTTTGAGATACCCGTAGACATGCATGTTATGCCCTTGCACATCGACTCTGTCTCCGCCGTTTGGACAAAAAGTTTCGATAAGGTCTTTGGAATCATCAAGCATCTCTCTGTGCTGATCAAAATAGCCGATGGTAAATTCACCTTGCTTAATGACGCCGCTTGTTGGTTTTAAACGTCCAAGAAGTGCTTTTAAAAGAGTAGATTTACCACTTCCGTTTGGTCCTACAATGGCAATGACATCTTTTTGTAGGATTCTAGCACTGAAGTTTTCTATCAGCTTTTTTTCACCCAAAGTGATGCCAAGATTTTCAACTTCAAAAAGCATTTTTTGTCTGTTGACACTTTTATCGCGATTGAAGTGTTTGGCTTCGCGTTCGAGCTCTACGCTCATTTTACGTATTTTCGCCGGATTTATTTTTGCATCATCACGAAGATCCATAAGGCGAGCTTTGCGTCCCTCGTTACGCTTTAGCCTTGCACGAACACCTCTTGAATACCATTCATTTTCAGATTTAACAAGACGTAAAAGATTGTCATGCTGTTGCTGCATGGTGCGGAGAATCTCCTCTTTTTGAGTGAGATAATCGCTATATCCGCCCTTAAATTCACGAAGTTTGCAATCTTCAACCTCAATACTTTTTGTGGCAATACGGTCTATAAAATATCTGTCATGCGAGATAAAAACAAGAGTGAATTTTTCTTTTAGTATGAGCTCTTCCAAAAATTCAACCATATAAACATCAAGGTGATTGGTAGGTTCATCAAGAAGTAAAACGTCAGGTTTTTGTAAAAGTAAAGAGGCAAGGGCGACGCGTCGCTGTTCCCCACCGCTTAGCATTAAAACAGGTTTTTCTTCAAATTCTCTAAGCTGAAAGTGATCTATGATGCGCTCAATCTTGTCATCTAAACTCCATGCATTATGATGGTCAAGATAGTGGCCAAGTTTTGCTGATTCATCAAGAAGAGCTTTATTCTCAAAGTCATCCGCTAGTAAGAGCGAGAGTTCATCATATCTTATTTTGGCATCTATGAGTTCTTTGAGACCATCTTTTACGGCATCTTTGACACTTTGTCCTTCTTTAAACTCAGGGCGCTGAGAGAGCATCTTCACTTCAAGATTTTGTCTTGTGATACGCTCTCCACTATCGGCTTCAAGAGAACCGTCTACTATTTTCATAAGAGTTGATTTACCACTACCATTTTTTCCGATGATAACGATACGATCGCCCTCATCGACATGAAAGTTGATATTTTCTAAAATCTTTTGCGCTTCATAATGTTTTGATACGTTTAAAAGGTCTACTATTGCCATTGTGTTTTATTCCCTATTTTGCGGGCTTTATTAAGCTTTTATATTTGTTTTTTTTGTTTACATGTAAACTGATTTTTTTAAGAAAACTGATCTTTATATAGGCGGGATTATAACGATTAGAGCGTTAATAGAAGCTTATTGTATAGAAGTGTCTTTTGTCTGCGGATTCAAAAAAAATTTGATCCGCTTTTACTTTTATTATTGTACAGATATTTTTGATTCTGCTAGTAATTTATCCATATACCCAAAGAGTTCTTCACTCGCTTCTTCCATTGTTTTAAAATTGTGCATCACTGCCTCTCTATTCTGTGACACATGATCTCCATCTTTGATGAATTCAAGATTTGCAAAAACACTATTATGAACAGCCATGTGAGGTGTATTTAACTTTGTATAACTCGGTAAATGAGCAAAGTGTGCTTTTCCTGCACCACTTTCATACCATTTACCAAGTCTACAGTTATGGTAATCTGCAAATGTATGCGTTGTTTTTCCATTAAATACTGCACTAAAGGCATTGGTTTTAAAAATGATATGATCGATTTTAGCCAAAGTAATAAAAGTGGAACCTTCAACGATACTGGCTGCCTGTGAAGTTTCAATGGCATCTGTATTAAATTCATAAAGCACATCTCGGAAGTTTTCGATTGCACCGCTGGATTCATTAGCAATATCGCTCATAGTTTCTGCATTCGTTTGGATTTCACCTGCATCTTGTTGTAGCGATTGAATCGCAATTCCGATCTCTCCTGTTGCTTTTTGAGTACGTTCTGCAAGTTTCCTTACTTCGTCTGCAACAACGGCAAAGCCTCGTCCATGTTCTCCTGCACGTGCGGCTTCTATAGCAGCATTAAGTGCAAGAAGGTTCGTTTGATCAGCGATATCTTTAATTAAATTAAGAACAGAATTAATCTCATTTGTTTTTTCATTGAGCGCATTAATAGAGCTTGTCGAAACCTGAACCAATTCCAAAAGAGAACCAAGCTTAGCTATAATGATTTCAAGTTCCGATACCGTTTGGCTTGAATTGTCGGCTGTTTTATGACTTATCTGAGCGATATTAGACAGAGCATTAATACTTTCTCCTAAATCACTTTGTATGATAGTTAATCCACCTGCCACACCATTACCAACTTTTGTTATTTCTGAGTTCACATCCACACGTTGCATATGATGATAACTCGCTTCCATAGCATCAATTCCTTTGTTAACTAAGGAACAGTTATATTTGAAAATACCGGAGAGTCCTTCACTTTGAATACGGCGATAATATAAATCGTTACTTGCATGTTCGATTCCAGCTTGGATTTCACGCATAAATATCTCTGTTTGATCGAGAAGATCATTCACATTCCAAGCGAAATCATTCATCTCTGCACGATCACGAATATGAATAATACGTGCTTCGAGATCTCCATGTTCTGCTCTTTTAATAACTGACGCTACATGAGCGATAGACTCCTTAGCAAAGCGAACATTTACAAATACGATCCAAGCCAATGCAAAATTTAAGAGTCCAAGAATTTGCAGAAAATGAAATCCGTAAAAAATAACTTCTAAAATAAATGTGACTACAAAAACGCCCAAAGAGGCTATATTTGCGTACTGCGCTTTAGAGAGTGAAGATAAATTCATCATATGTTTTTCCTAATTGTGCAAGTTGTGTATCGAGAAGTTTTTGTGAGGCTGCCATTCCGCCACTTCTTTCAGCCGCAAGAAGTGCGCTGTAAAGGGGGATAATGGTTTTTAGAGCTTCTGGTTTTGGTCTTCGTCTTACCGAGTGATAACCGATGATTTTCCCATTATTATCCAATGAAGCTGTCACGTGCGCATATACCCAGTAATAATCACCTTGTTTTGTTTTATTTTTGACATAGGCAAAAATCTCTTTGCCATTTTGAATATAGTCCCATAAAAGTTTAAAAATAAGTTTAGGCATATCTGGGTGGCGTAAAATATTATGAGGTGCTCCTATGAGCTCACTCTCTTGGTAGCCAGAGATAGATAAAAACAGAGCGTTTCCATAAGTAATCTTCCCTTTTAAATCTGTTTTAGAAACTATAAATTTTTTATCTGAAAAAGTTACTTCACTATTAGCCATACATTTCTCCTAAATTTGCCGGTATTATGTAATGTTATGGCTTAAAGTCTTGTGAATATTTGTTTAAAATCTTGTTTTAACCTAATCTTTCGGTTCGTGGCATAACTGTTTGGCAACAATCCATGTAGCTATCGCTTTATCAGTATAATGAAATTCTCTTTGATTTATGGGAATGACATCATTTCTGAGTTGTGAACGGATGATACCAACAACTAAATAGGTGATAAGCAAAGATGCTCCAGCAAAAAAATAATCGTAAAAATACCAAATGACGACGCCGATGAGTAAAGGCGAATAAGTAAGAGAAAGAGAGAGTAATAAAGCGATGAATTTACATTTTTTACTCTCAATTTTTGGAGTAGATTCGAAAAGTTCTAAAAAGTTCTGATCCATCACTTAGAATTTTACATCTTCATAGCGTTCATATATCCATTCAGCAACCGCTTGGAGTTCATCCTCTTTTAGGTGTGTGACAGCCGGCATGACTCCAAATTTTTCAACAGCTCCAGGACGACACATTGCATCTCCGATCATAGGATCTCGAATATAATCTTTTATAAAAGCGATTACAACACGTTTTTTTACATCCTCATTTTTGTCAGCAATTATTATATTGTCTTTTAAACGATTAGAAACCTCATTCATTGAAGGAGCTTTTAGATTATTTAGATTTGCCATAGCCTCTTTTTTTGTTAGAAGCTCCGCGTGGCACTGCATGCAGTTGTTTTTATACACCTCATATCCCTGATCCCCAAAAGCGACAGATGAGAAAAGAAAGAGAGAACTCAATAAATATTTATTCATAATTTTGCCTACATGTTAAGATAATAAATATTCTATCATTTAAATGTTAAAGAAGCGTTAAGTGACGATAAAAATGATAAAAAAATAAACTTAATTCGTCAGGTTACTTTCTTTCGTTTAACAATGTATTTTTTTATTTTGATATTATTACAATACTTAAAATAAAAGGATTTAAAATGTCAGAACCAACATTGGAAGATATCTCAGATTATGATACGCTTAAAGGAAAGAAGAAAAAAGTTGTTTGGTTTATAATCTTAGCTGGATTGATTATGGGTGGAATTTATGTTCTAAGTTATACTTATTTTGGTAGTGTTAGTGATTCAATTCCTGTAGAGAAAAAGATAGGAAATGTTCCTGTTGAATAAACTAATATTTACAAAGGTTTTATAAGATGCTTATGACATTAATAACAGTGTATTCTCTTTATGTATTAATAAACTTATACGTCAGTACTATGCAAATCGGATATATCTCACAAGCAAAAAGAAAAACTCCAGTTTTGATGGGAAGTGTTGATTATATGAAGGCAGCAAATTATGCTGTTGCTAAAGAGCGCCTTTCTATTGCAAGAACTATCGTTGATTATGTTGTCGTCTTAGCGTGGCTTTCTTTTGGTATAACATATTTGAGCAGTGCTATTTTTATGCAAGATGACGCACTTCGAACCGTTGTAGTCGTCCTTGGTTTTGTTTTGATTAACTCTTTAATTTCGTTGCCTTTTTCAATCTATGAAAAGTTTACTCTTGATGAAAAGTTTGGATTTAATAAATCCACCGTCGGACAGTTTATCAAAGATACTTTAGTCACACTTGTTTTAAGTGTTGTTTTCGGTGGAGTGGTTATTTGGGGCATCTATCTTATTATGAGTACATTCGCACTCTGGTGGTTTTGGAGCTTTGTATTTATCTTTGGTGTTATTGTTTTGATAAATATGCTTTTTCCTACTATTAGAGCAGTTTTCTTTGATAAGCTAACACCGCTTGAAGATAAAGAATTAGCAACTGATATTCAAACACTAATGGATACAACCGGTTTTGTAAGCAGTGGAGTTTTTATCAGCGATGCAAGTAAAAGAGATGCAAGACTGAACGCATATTTTGGTGGTTTGGGTAAAACAAAAAGAGTTGTTTTGTTTGATACACTTCTTCAAAAGCTTGAAAAAAGAGAACTGCTTGCCGTGTTAGGTCACGAACTCGGTCACTTTGCTCATGGTGATATTTATAAAAATATGGCGATGATGGGAGCGATGCTTTTTGGAATGTTTTTTATTTTTGGAAATCTTTCTGAGAGTTTATATCTTGAACTCGGGGTTTCCCAGTCGCCATATATTGTGATGATACTATTTTTGATTTTTATGCCGGTTCTTGGCTTCGTTATGATGCCGATCATGGGAATAGTAAGCCGACATAATGAATACGAAGCAGATAAAATGGGTGCTAAACTCAGCGGAGTAGGTGGTAACCTCTTCCTTGCAAACGCTTTAAAAAAACTTGTGACTGAAAACAAAAGTTTTCCTCTTTCACATCCTGTATATATCTTTTTTCACTATACCCATCCGCCGGTAGTTGAGAGACTAAAAGCCTTAGGGATGGATATATCTAACAGCGATAAAACAGCTTTAGAGGGTGCATGTCCGAGTATAGATTAGTAGATCTTCAAAAAGAGCTGGTTGTCGTTTTGGATGGCAAAATAGAGAGAGCCGCTCGTGAAGTTCAGCTCTTACTTATGAATGCATATAAATGTGATGAGTTATGGCTTATGATGCATAAAGATGATGTTGCTTTACATGTAGAGCAACTTTTACAACAGGCGCATAGACGCGCAAAAAATGAACCTTTGGAATATATCATCAACCGTGTCAGCTTTTATTCGCAGGATTTTTTTATCAATTATGGCGCGCTTATTCCAAGACCTGAGACAGAACTTTTAATCGATGAGGTTCTAAAACGTGTCAAAAATAAAGAGGAGATACTAACTTTTGCTGAGGTTGGAGTTGGAAGCGGCATTATCTCTATCGTATTGGCACAGCATCTTCCTAATGCAAAATTCATTGCTGTTGATATCTCTATAGATGCTCTTAAAATTGCAAGAGAAAATATCAGAAGATTTGGACTTGAGGATAGAATCGAATTACGCCTGGGTTCATTATTAGAACCCATAAGTGAAAAGATAGATTTTTTAGTTTCCAATCCTCCTTATATTGCAGATGATGTTGAGTTAGAATCAAATCTTTCTTATGAACCGCAAAATGCACTGTTTGGTGGGAGTGTTGGAGATGAGATTATTCAAGAGCTTCTTATAGAGTTTTTAAGAAGAGATATTAACTATTTTAGTTGCGAAATGGGTTATGACCAAGAGGATAAAATAAGAAACTTTTTACAAGAGAAAAGTTTTGAAGTAATAGATTTCTACAAAGACTTTAGTGGCTTTGATAGAGGTTTTACAATAAAGGCAAACAATGAATAAAAAAATATACGCTGATTTTAGTTATTTGATTTTACTTGCGGCTTCGTTTGGAGCTGTTATGGTTTTAGGTATCATCGTGACAGCTGTGATCTTTCATACAGATAGCTTACATGTAGATATACTGATTGATCGTTATAACTCAGGTGTTATTATGAGTGAGATCTTTTTGAGATTTAGTTATGTGACTTATTTCCTTGCCTTTTTTGTGGCTTTATATGAAGCAGCGATGTACAAAACGGGACAAAGAGATAAGATCGCTATGATCTCTGCATTTTTCATTGTGGCTACTTCACTAATGTTTAGTGCTGTGTATGTTCCAAAGATCTTAGAACTTCAGGCTATGGGCAGAGAAGCGACAGCTAGTGATACTTTTGATGCTTTACATGTAGGGAGTGAGCTAGATTTTAAGATACTGGCAGTTGCTCTGTTAGTTTTATTTGTAAGACGTTTAATGCTACTTCGTCTTAAATAGTATCTCTCTTTGTTCCAAACTTCTCTTCCCACCACTCTTGCGGGGAGAGAGAAATCTTCTTTAAATACTCTTCATCAAACGGATACTCATAACTGTTACAATAGCCTAAAACTGTTTCATACGCTTCATTGATCTGAGCGCTCATTTTTGTGGCAGTTTCAAAGTCATCCTTGTTTGTATCAGGATGCCATTTTTTCATAAGATTTCTGTATTTTGTTTTTATTTCAAAGAGAGAAGCTTTTTCGTTAAGGCCAAGGAGTGTTTTGGCCTTAATCAGTTTTGCAAAGGAGGACAAAGTGGATCAGTCTTGTTGTCTTCTCATATATGTTGGAACTTCAAGATAATCATCTCCGATATCTCCACCAACAACAAGTCTAGGGCGTACAACAGCTCTTGGAGCTACTGATTTTACTTCAGGTTCAAAGTTCGCATTATTTGTTTTAAGATCTTTTTCAAAACCTGTAGCAACTAAAGTGATACGTACATAATCTTCAGGAAGAGAATCATCTGTAGATGTACCAAAGATAACTTCTGCATCTTCATGAGCGCTTTCATGCACGATTTCCATAGAACTTGCAAGCTCTATCATAGAGAAGTTTGGATGCATGCTAAAGTGAACAAGAACACCCATTGCACCATTGATAGACATATTGTCAAGCAATGGAGACTCGATAGCTGCTTTAATAGCTTCATAAGCAGCATTTTCCCCTTGATGCTCGCCCACACCCATAAGTGCCATACCTTTATGGCTCATAACTGTCTGTAAGTCAGCAAAGTCAAGATTGATATCATTTGCGCCACTTGAAAGGATAACACCTGATGTCCCACTAACCGCTTGTGCTAAAACAGAGTCAACAATTTTGAAACTGTCTTTCATTCCAAGTTTTTTGTCAATGATAGACAATAGCTTATCGTTAGGGATAACAACAATACTATCACTTTCTTGTTTGAGTTCATCCAAACCAATTTCTGCAAGTTTAAGACGTTTTTTGCCTTCAAAAGCAAAAGGTTTTGTAACGATAGCGATAGTAAGAGCACCAATCTCTTTTGCGATCTGTGCGATAACAGGAGCTGCACCTGTACCAGTACCACCGCCAAGACCTGCTGCGACAAAAACAATATCTGCACCTTGAAGTGCACTACGAATTTCATCATAGTTTTCAAGAGCAGACTCTTTGCCCACTTCTGGCTTCATACCAGCACCAAGACCCTTAGTGAGTTTTGTTCCGATTTGGATCTTTCTCGCAGCGCCTGATTCTTCAAGAACTTGAGCATCTGTATTAACAACGATCATCTCAATACCGCTAACACCTTCGCGAATCATATGACCAATCATATTACCGCCGCCGCCGCCAACACCTACTGCTACTATACGAGCACCGCTTGCTGCTCTTGTTTCTTCTACTGAAAATGGATCCATTTTGTTCACTCCTTTGGTTTGATTGCTTAAAATAATTGTGTTGCCCAGTTCCAAAACTTGGAAACTACGCCGTTTTCATTCGGTTTTCTTTCTCTTTGAGGTGACATCTTTGGTAACTTTGCAAGTTTTGACAGACTTGAGAGTCTTGATTCTGGCTCGCTGTTTTGTGGAGTTACCGGTATCGGCTCTTCTGCCATTGCCTCTTCCAAAGCTGTCTCAAAAACGATATCTTGTAATGGAGCTTCTCCATGATGTCTCATACGTTTATTGACATCAATTTCATAGGTTGAGTAATTGTCAGCTGCATATTTTATAAGACCTATAGCTGCTGCATATTCACCACCTTTTACATCATAAAAAAGGCCACCCATCTCATTTGGTTGACCAATACGAACAGGCATATTATCAAAAATTGCAACTGCAAGTTCACGTAAGCCTTCCATATTACTAAATCCACCAGTAAGGACGATGCCAGCACCAAGATGCTCTTTGAGTCTACTTTTTTCTATAGACTGAGCGATGATCATTAAAGTCTCTTCTACTCTCGCATAGATAACATTATGAACAACTTCTAAAGAAACTTCATGGGTTGAGTTTTCATCACCAATAATAGGTAGTTCGATAAGATCATTGCTTGGAGTGTTTAGTGAGCCGTAGTTCATTTTTACTTTTTCAGCAATATTGAGGGGTGTGTGTAAAGCCATAGAAAGATCGCTTGTTATATGGTTTGAACCAACTCCAAGGAAATCATTGTATTTGATGGAGTTTCCTGAATGGATTACTATATTACAAGTATTTCCTCCCATATCTACAACAGCTGCACCAAGCTCTTTTTCGTCAATGCTTAAAGTAGCTATCGCTGAAGCGTATCCTGAAAGAATAACATTTTCAACTTCTACACCAGCAGCTTTAACAGCTTTTTTAAGATTATGAAGATTTGATTTTTGTGTTGTTATGATATGCGTTTCAACTTCAAGTCTTGTTGCAGTCATACCAAGTGGATCTTCTATATAATCTTGCTCATCAACTTTGAAGTTATATGGAAGTGCGTGAAGAACTTCATACTCATTTGGAATATTTGCATTGTAAAGAGCAGTGTGCATAACACGATTGATCTCTTTAATCGTTATCTCTTTATTTGGAATGTTGACGATTCCGCTTGAGTTTAAACTCTTAGTATAAGCTCCAGAGATAGAAACGACAGCACTTTTAATATCTGTGCCAGCCATACGTTTTGCGTCAGCTATTGCAGTTTTGATTGATTTTGATGCAAGTTCGATATTGGTTATACTACCGCGTCTTACACCTTGTGCTTTAGCTTTTCCAGAGCCTGTGATCTGGATGTCGCTACCATTATCACTTATCTCAGCGATAATTGCGCAAACTTTCGTTGAACCGATGTCTATGGCTAAAACAGTTTTGCTCAAGTTATAGTCCTTCCACGAATATTTCAGTTTTGTATTGTTTTCTTAACATCTTTAACAAATTCTCATTTAGTAAATCTGTTTTAAACTTTAAAACAAGAGAGTTTACATTATCTTTAGAATCATTGAGCAACTTTTGTTCCAAAATATTGAAAAGAACGATCTTTTTGTTATCAAGTGTAACAAATCCGCGTTTTTTGTTAGCAGAAAAAAGTTTACCTAAGAACTCTGCTTCCTCCTGTGCGTTTAATCCAGTCATTCCCTTTGTGTCTTTGACTGTTATAAAATCTGTGTTTGTTCCACTAAATGTTGCAGCAGAACTTTGAGCAACTTTTAAAAGCGCTTCTTCTTTTGCCGTTACCATGAACAGCGCTGCTACTTGAGATTTTGCTTCTTCAAAACTTTTTTGTACAGATGGGATAATTTTATTGAGTTTAATGATAACAAACTCGTTATTAATCAGTTTTGGTTTCATGTAAGCTTTTTGCTGCGTAAGCGTCGCAAGCTCTTTTAGTGTATCTTGATTAAAAATGTTAGTCGAACCGTTCACTAAAGCATTTTTAATAGGGATACTTTTATCAAGTTCACCTTTTTTAAATGCAATATATGTTTTTAAAGATTCTTTCTTTGTAATATCTTGGTTGAGTAAGTTTATGATCTGTTCTTTTGCCTCAGCCTCTGTTTTAATATTGCCATTGGCATCGGTAAACTGCATTTTATTTGCATTATAATAATCTGTAAGTTCAGTTGCTGTGTACTCTTTGTGAGTTGCTGGCTGAACGACATAAGAAACATCATAACTAGCCTCAGTCATAAACGCGGCTTTTTTACTTTCCCAAAGAGCTTTGAGATTTTCTTCAGATGCATTGACGTTTACCATAGATGTGTCTAACACTTTATAGCTCAGTTTATCGGCTACATTTAAAGCTGTCTGTACAGATTTTTCTTCAAGTGGTGTTGGCGTGAGGGCAAAGAGAGTAAGAGTTTTTGAAATAAGCAACTCTTTCTTTAATCCATTTTCATACTCTTTAGTCGTAAGATTGTTTCTTGAGAGAAGAGTTTTATAAAGTTCTTTGTCAAAAACACCGTTAGTAAAAAATGCTTTTTGTGCTGTTATAACTTTTAAAAGTTCTTCATCGCTGACTTTAAGGTTATAACTGTTTGCAAGATTTAAAATAAGGGCTTGGTTTAAAAGCTGGTTTAAAGCCTGTTTTTGAAGTCCAAACTGTTTTGCCTGTTGCTCATCAAACTTGCCTTGCATCATCTGGCTAAAGTAGTTATATAGTTCTGTATAACTTTGTTGTAACTCTTGATTTGTAATTTCAACATCTCCGACTTTTGCTACAGAAGTTGCTTTTTTTCCGTAATTATATTGTCCCCAACCAACAACGCCAGCACCAATGAAAGCGATTGTTGAAATCCAAATTGTTATAACTAACCACTTACGGTGTTTTTGCATCCATGAAATCATAAATAATATACCTTATCTGTAAAATTCACTTATTTTATGATATTTCGTATTAAAGCTGTATAAAATAGGGCTCTAAATGGTATGAATATCTTGATTTTATGTAGTTTTGGTATGATTTTACAAGAGGATTTGGATTATGAAGAACAAAGAACTATCACATCAGGATTTAGAACATATTTGGCATCCGTGTACACAAATGAAAGATCATGAGTTTTTGCCGATCGTGCCGATTAAAAAAGCCCATGGAGTTTATCTTGAAGATTTTGAAGGCAATAAATATATTGATGCCATCAGTAGTTGGTGGGTAAATATTTTTGGACATACAAACGAGTATATTAATCAAAAAATTAAAGATCAGCTCGATAATTTGGAACATGTTATTTTGGCTGGATTTACACATGAACCAATTATAAAACTTTCAAAAAGATTAGTCGCGTTGACGCCTGCTGGACTTAATCGATGTTTTTATGCAGATAATGGTTCAAGCGCTATTGAAGTTGCACTGAAGATGAGCTATCACGCACATAAAAACAATGGGGAAAAACGAACACTTTTTGTTTCACTTAAAAACAGTTATCACGGAGAAACTATCGGTGCTTTGTCTGTAGGAGATGTAGAGCTTTATAAACAAACTTATGAGCCACTTTTGATCCGTTCTATTCAGACTGAAGTTCCGCGAGATCAAAGTAAAGATGCCGCAGTTGAAGCCGCAAAGAAGTTTGAAGAGCTGTGTGAACAAAGAGCAGGGGAAATATCCGCTCTTATCATTGAACCACTTGTTCAAGGAGCTGGAGGGATGCATATGTATCATCCGGAGTTCGTATCTCTTGTTAGTGTTACATGTAAGCGTTATGGAGTCCATCTTATTGCTGATGAAGTGATGGTAGGTTTTGGCAGAACTGGGACTATGTTTGCATGTGAGCAAGCCAAAATCTCACCTGATTTTATGGTTCTTTCAAAAGGACTCACTGGAGGCTATCTTCCTCTTTCTGTCGTTTTAACTACTAATGCCATCTATAACAGTTTTTACTGCGACTATAGTGAACAAAAAGCATTTTTGCACTCACACAGTTATACCGGAAATGCACTCGCCTGTGCGGCCGCAAATGCGACTTTGGATCTTTTCCAAAACAATAATGTTATAGAAAATAACAAAAAAACTGCCGCTTATATGCTTGAAAAATTACAAAAATTTCAAGAATTAAAACAAGTTGCTTCAATTCGACAAACGGGAATGATCTGTGCGCTTGACTTAGAAGGCTATGATCCGCGTGAGAGAATAGGGTTGAAAGTATATAGTTATGGACTTGAAAACGGAGTGCTTTTAAGACCGCTAGGCTCTACGATCTATTTTATGCCACCTTACATCATCACACATGCAGAGATAGATAAAATGTTTGATGTGGCGTACGAAGCGATTTCACAGCTTTAAAATGGAGCCTTAATAAAGCTCCGTTATAAGGTCACTGCCACATTCCAGTTCTTTAAGCCAATCTAAAAAGAGTTGCACATTTTCTCCCTCAAATAGAAGTCCATGTTGTGGTGCTATCATATGAACATCAAGATGTTCTACATGCGCCACCCAAGCGCGGCAGAGTTTGTTTGAACCCATATATCTCTTATGAAATCCTTCAAGATGTTTTTTGTGATCTTCAAAGTTAGTAACATGTTTGTACTCATCGATAGCAGGAACTATTGCTGCGCCGATATCACCTGAAAATAAGATTTTAGAAACGGAATCATAGAGGGAAAAATTGCCGGGAGAATGGAGAAAATGTGCAGGCACAAATTGAATGAAGTTTTCCCCAAAATGTACTTTTGCACCATGATCTGGAAGAGCCATAATCCTACCCATATCTAAAAAGCCATAGTGACTCATAAATCTCACCCAAAGAGAAGAGAGTATAAACTTTGCCGGAGTTGTGACACTCCACTGTGTTATAGAACCGGATACATCTGGATCTTGATGTGACAAAAAGATATATTTTATATTTTCAAGTGCTACATATTTTGTCACAGCTTCACTGAGTTCGTCAAAGATTGCTTCGCTTCCTGGATCAATCAAAATTCCCGTATCGTTTTGCACTATAAGGTATTGATTTACAGAGAGATAAGAGTCTTCGTGCGACTCATCATCAAAACTAAACATAATAAACTTATGAACTCCGTTGTCGAACAATATTTTTTCTTGATTTGCCATATTACAACCTTTTAAATTCGCGAATTAGTTCCATCTGTCTTTTTGCTATATATTTAATAAGTGCACTTCTTTGTCCAACTTCAAAGTTTAGTAAGAAAACAACACTATAACTTGAATCATTTTCATCTTCTCTTAAATATTTCGCGGATGCACTCAGCTCAAGAAGTTCCATCGCATTTTTTATTATGATAGTTATCTTGATACTATTTTCATCTTTATGAAGCCCGGCAGGAAGAGCGTCTAAGTTAAGTTTTACCGCATCAACTGAGATATCACTAATGGATATGTTACCTTGAAATAGATGTTCATTGACGCTTAGCGTAACAGTATGCTCATTATTGACAGAAACACGGACGGTTTTTCTTGTGATTGGAGAAGTTTTTTGGAGACTAAAATCCTTAAACTCGATAAGCTCACTGTTGAATTCTAGTTTTAAAATATTTTTGCATAATAAAGTGGAACCTAAAAGTTCTGAGACAGCAAGTGTTTTGGATTCATATTGGATAGCCTTTTGTTGCATATTATTTGTCTTGAACGTGATGTGATTATCACCTATATCTTCGATGTATGCGTTGTTTGTAATGCTAAGACCCTTATAATAATTGTGTAATTGTATTGGTTCACGAGAGGATTTTAAATTTTTTAAGAGTTGAATCATAGAGTTTTTTTCATCTAGCTCTTCATCTACTTTTTCTTTGGATAAGATGGCTAACTTCTGTTTATTGATCTCAGAAACTACACTGATGAGTGTCTGAAAAAGAGATGGGGCATGGATAGGTTTTGTGAGAAGTTTAAAAATATTTAAAGAGAGTAACTCTAAAAGATTCTCTTTGGAGTCGTGTACGGTTATAACGATAATCTGTATTTTTGGAGATATTTTTTTTACTTCTTGGATAAACTTTCTTCCATTGATATTTGGAAATTCTATATCAGTGATAAGAATATCACATGGAGTGAATTTTAAAATCTCCAATGCATCAGCCCCATCGCTTGAAGTTGTAACATTATCAAAGAATTTATGTAGAAAAAGTGAAGAGTTTTCTAGACATTTTACACTAGAATCGACATGAAATACACTTAAAGAAGAGTTGTCATGTCTGAACTTTTGTAAATTAAGCATATAATAAACCCTTATGTTGGACGGATTATACGATAGTAAAGATTATGAAGGAATTAAAATGAGCATGTAAGGAAAAAATCCTTACATGTAGAGAGGGTTGAAAACTATTTACCGTTTCCGTAATAAGTAGCTAAATAATCTTCAACAGTTTTTGCATCTTCATCAGAGATAGGTGCTTTAAATGCGTCTATCATTTTATGAATTTTAGCTTTCCAAAAAGCGCGAGATTGTGGCCCTTGATTAAGAATATATCCAAAAGAGTGACACATGAGGCAGTTTCCATTGACCTGATCAAAACCTTTACCCATTTTGATTGGATATTCAACGTATGGAACTTCTATATTTTCTTTCACTTGTGCAAAGAGTGGTGTTAAAGCTAAAAGTGCTATTAGTATAATTTTTGTCATCTTATCTCCTTTTATACGACTTCTACAGTTACAACGTCTATGCCGTTATACTTGTAGCCGCCACGGTTCCATAAAACATTTTTGGCAAAAGGTTGTTCATGACCAAATTTGTCTACAGCTTTTGCCATAATTTCCAATTTACCAAGTGTTTTTGGTTTAAAGCTAAATCTAAATGCTCTATATGCATAACGTCCACGTGCCTCATTATCAAGTATTGAAGCTTCCCATGTTTTACCGCCATCCAAAGAGATAAGAACATCTTTGATACCAATACCACTGTCAAAAGCAACACCGCGAACTACAAGTTGTGAATTCATAGCAATTGTAGAATTGTCCTCTGGAAAACCAATAACAGACTTAATATTCATTTTCGTAATCGGTTTTGTCTTTTTAGCTAAATGATCTGGCATTTCGCTTTCTGTCGCATTGTCTGGAACACGGTAAGCTTCATCCATAAAGAAATGGTGCTGATATTCACTAGTTACTGTGATATTTTTAAGCATTTTAACCCAGCTATCTGAATAATATCCTGGAAGGATAAGACGTACCGGATAACCGTTAAGATATGGAAGATCTTCCCCATTCATTTGATAAGCAACAATAACATGATCATCAAGTTCATTAAGATGAAGTTCACGTACAAAGCCCGGAGTTTTGTAATAAGCAGCAGTTTCCATACCGTTAAATCCTATCCACTGAGCTCCTTCTTTAAGTCCTGCTCTATGAAGAAGATCACTTAAACGTACACCTTTCCATTTTGCACAGCCCATAGCGCCGCTGCCCCATAGAACACCGCCAGTCGTAGGTAAAAATGCTGAACGACTGTTTCCACCACACTGTAAAACAGCAGTAACTTCCACTTGCTCAAAATCATTTTTCAAATCTTTAAGGGAAATAACATACTCTTTTTGTACGAGTCCGTTGACACTGATAGTGAATTTGTCAGGATCAGTGTATGTAGGAATCTCAGGCATGTGCCATCTGACGAAAAACTCATCATTTGGAGTGATTGCTTGAGTGAAAACATCACGAGTAGATTCTAAAAGTGGTGGACGATCTGAATGCGTGATCATCGGTCTCTTTTCGGGAAAATTAAATTTAGATATAGGTCTATTATCGATTGGCTGTTGTATTTTAACTTCACTGCCAAAAGCGCTACTACCAAGAGTTGCGGCTCCCATAACAGCAGCAGTTTTAAAGAAATCTCTTCTTTTCATAAGCGTATGCTCCTTCTTTTTTTGGAAGTTTATCATAAAATAGTGTTACTCTATATATTAGTTTATTAATCTTAATATTCAATTTTTTTGTATATAATTGTAAAAGTTATAAAGGAAAAGTAATGTTCACACTCAAACAGCTTGAAGTATTTATCTCCTTAGCACAGAAACAAAAAGTGATAGAAGTAGCATCTGAGTTCCAAATGAGCCAGTCTG
This sequence comes from Campylobacterales bacterium, assembly GCA_038205935.1. GTDB lineage: Bacteria > Campylobacterota > Campylobacteria > Campylobacterales > Sulfurimonadaceae > Hydrocurvibacter. Next base: position 19,819 of record JBBRBK010000013.1, on the reverse strand, counting down.
CCATCTCTATGTCGATAAAAGAACTTGAAAAGATAGTTGGTGAAAAACTTTTCGAACGCATTGGAAAACGTTTGACGCTCAATGAGAGAGGCATACTTTTTTTAGAACAGGTTTCCTTACATGTAGATGCTTTGCAAAAAGTATATACGAATTTTTCCTCTCAAAAAATCGAAGGAAATCTGAGATTGTGTGCAAGTGTAACAATAGCGAACTATCTTATGCCCAAATATATTGATGAATATAATAAAATACATCAAAACGTAAAATTCTCTCTAAAATCTACCAATACTAACGATGTTATTCGTTTTATAAAAGAGGGTGCTTACGATATTGGTTTTATAGAGGATAAGTGCAATGATGAGATGCTTACATGTAAGAAGATCGCTTCGGATGAACTTGTTGTTGTTACCGCAAATCAAGATCTCGCCAAGGAAGAAGAACATTTTATAGATACGCTCGCAACGATGCAGTGGATTATGAGAGAAGTAGGTTCAGGCACAAGATCAACATTTTTGAACGCTATATCTCCAGAGAGTGTCAATATTTATATGGAATTTGACCACACTGAAACCATCAAAAAGTTTTTAAAACTGAGTTCAAATTATATTAGCTGTCTTCCTCGCATCTCAGTTCTACAAGAGCTAAAAGAGGGTTCTCTATTTGAACTTCCTATCCGCGGATATGAATTTAAACGCGATTTTATTCTCATTATGAGAAAAGATAAAAAAAGCAGTATGTTAGTGGATGATTTTATGAAGTTTATTTCGAATTAGATATAATTCGACCTCAAAGAAAAATAAAGGTTTGTTATTTATGCAAGATATTCCGCATATTCCGGTTTTGTATCGTGAAGTCTTAGAAGCTTTTGATGATGTAGAAAGTGGAATTATCATTGATTGTACTATGGGATATGGCGGACACTCTTCACTGCTTTTAGAAAATAAACCAAACATTAAACTCATAGGGATTGATCAAGATCAGACGGCTATAGAGTTTTCTACTAAGAGACTTGAACCTTTTAAAGAGAGAGTCGAGATTAAAAAAGGGCGTTTTTCTAAAGTCATCAAAGAGATTTTACAAGAGAATGATCTCTCACAAATTAAAGGTATCTTAGCAGATATTGGAGTTTCATCCTTGCAGCTTGACCAAAAAGAGCGAGGCTTTTCATACGCGAGTGAGAATCTTGACATGAGAATGGATAAAGACGCACCTCTAAGTGCTTCTGATGTCATTAACAATTATTCTGTTGTCGATCTCCAAAGAGTTCTAAGAGATTACGGTGAGATGCGAAACTATAAACAAGTTGCCGCTTTTATATCCGCGAACCGTCCTTTTCACTCTGCAAAAGAATTAAGCGACAAATTACAACATCTTTTACCTCACGGCAAAAAGATTCATCCGGCAACTCTCTTGATGCAAGCTATTCGTATTGAAGTCAATGACGAACTAGGAGAATTAAATACACTTTTAGATGAGATACAAAATATTGGTTTGATTGATACCGATGTGGCGATTATCTCCTTTCATTCACTTGAAGATCGAATTGTGAAGCAAAGATTTACTCTCTGGGCACAAAACTGTATTTGTCCACCAGAAGCTTACAGATGTACATGTAGTAGAGATAATGCAATCGGTAAAGCAAAATTTAAAAAGCCACTCACAGCACAAAATGATGAATTAAAACAAAATCCAAGAAGCCGTAGTGCAAAATTACGTGTATTTAAGATAAAAAGATGAACGAAAAAAATCAGATGCTCGATGAGCTTTCATCGTTAAATAGAGAAAAAAAAGAGCTGGATGCAAAGTTTTTATTGCACTTTTTTCTCATAGTGGCTTTCGTCTTTGTAGTGATTTTTCCAAAGATGTTTTTACAACATGAGATCTACTATAAAAGTAGAGAAATAGCAAAGCTTAAACGTGAATATGATTCTCTTAAAGAAGAAAACGAAATTATCAGTTCAAAAGTAGAAACGATGAAGTTTAAAAATCAGGTAGTTGACACTATCTTTTAAAATTTTAAAGTCATTTAAAAGTCCTTTACATGTAAGGATTACTATATTATCTCAGTGCTATAATCGGCAAATTTTATTTTGAAACGGATGTTTACATGTACAATATATTTGAAGATGAAGATGATATCTTTATGGGTTCTCCAAAAAGTAAATTTTTGGATGTAGTTTTTAATGCAAATCGTGGTGTTGCAGAGTTTGAACTCGAACGTATTATGGAACGTATGGCTATTTTAGAAATGATGCTCAATATTGAAGATGTAGAAGCTTTTGAAAAAACAATATCTCAATATGCATGGGAAAACAAAGATGCGATTGAGACAAAAGTAAAAAGTCTTTACATAGAGAGTATGGGAAATGTTTTAACTCAATGTGAGTAAAAAAAGGTGAAGAGGTTTTTTTCTTTCTTTTTATTGCTCTTTTTCTTGAATGTTTCGATTTATGCACAAGAATATAGAATGAAGCAGACAATAGTGTTAAAAAAGGATAAAACAGAAAAATTTCTTGTAAAATACGGTGAGATAAAAAAAGAGTTCAGATTTAACTGGACTCTTTATCAAAACAGCGGGTTGGTTGTAAAAACTAATTACGATCGTTTTAATTCTCAGCATGTGCTTTATATGAACCATGTTAATCAGTCGATTCGTATTGAATTAAGACCAATTTCACAAGCAAGACGCTGGTTGCCATATATTATTGTCAAATTTGTAAAATTTGATACTAATACGCAAGAAGCAACTTTTGATCTTTTCTTATTTGATAAAAAAGAGCAAATAGAATTTACGCAACCCCAGAAGGAAACGTCAAAGGCATGATAGAAAAAGTAGAAGAAGAGATACGAAGACTACTCCAAGAGATCAATTATGATGAGGTTACTCGTCTTTTTTCGACTCTCTCTGGAGGAAAACGTTTACGCGCTAAACTTATCTTTAAAATTGCATCGCAGCAAAAAGAATCTTTAACTCTTGCGGCCATTGTTGAGCTGATCCATGCTGCGAGTCTCTTGCATGATGATGTGATTGATGATGCCTCGCTTAGACGAGGAACTGCTTCAGTGAATGCGACTGAGGGGAGCAAAACAGCGATTATGCTTGGAGATATTCTTTATTCAAAAGCATTTTCATCATTAGTGTTTTTTGATAAAGCAATTGCATCTCGTATATCATCGGCTGTTACTGCCTTGTCTATCGGAGAGATGCAGGATGTTGCTTTGGCAAAAAGTTTTAATTCTGATGAAAAGATTTATCTTGATATGCTTTATCTTAAAACCGCCTCACTTATAGAAGCGAGTGCAGCTGCAGCCGCTCTTTTAGCAAAGAAAGATGTTGATGCTTACGCGCTTTATGGTAGAAATCTTGGGCTTTCATTTCAGATCATAGATGATATTTTAGATATCGTTTCAGATGAAAAAACACTTGGCAAACCTGCAATGAATGATTTTGTAGAGGGTAAATGCACGCTTCCTTATATCTACTTGTATCACTCTTTAGATGAAAATGGCAAAGGTAAACTCTTATCTTTGCACGCTAAAAAAATAACAGAAAATGAAACTTTCTGGATAAAAGATAAAATGGCCGAGTTTAAATCTGTAGAAAAATCTTTTGCTTTGGCCGTGAAGCTTTCAGATGAAGCAAAATCGGCAATCAATGGTGATACTGAGTTGATTGCTATACTAGATACTATGATTAAAAGAAGTTACTGATGCATTATTTGACAATAAGTTTTACACATAAAAACTCGACGATTGAGATACGTGAAAAACTCACATTTTCGGGAGATGAGCAGATCAAAGAGTGTTTGACAAAACTCAACGCTTCAAACTCCATTAATGAAAGTATTCTTATCTCTACATGTAACAGAATTGAGGTGTTTGTCAGTTGTACAAGTGTTATGGGTGCGACTGAGCATATTTTTCATCTTTTAAGCGAACGTTCCAATATAAACATAGAAGAACTCGAAGGTCGTGCGGATATCTTTGATGACCAAGGTGCCATTCATCATCTTTTTAGTGTTGCATCCTCTTTGGATTCACTCGTTGTTGGCGAAACTCAGATAGCAGGACAGCTTAAAGATGCATTTCGTTTTTCGTATGATAATGGCTACTGTGGACAAAAACTCTCACGTGCGATGCACTATGCTTTTCGCTGTGCCGCAGAGATAAGAAATCTCACAAATATCTCTTCAAAACCGGTTTCTATCGCAAGTGTCGCCGTTGCAAAATTGCGCGATATTCTTAAAAATCTCGAAGGAAAAAAAGCTTTAGTCATTGGTGTCGGTGAAATGTCTGAGATAACTACAAAACACCTTATTTCCAATGGTGTTGAGGTGCATATTGTAAATAGAACAAGAAAACACGCTGAAGAACTCGCAGTCTCTTGTGGTGCAAAAGTAAAAGATTTTTCTGACCTTGCTACGTTGGTCAATGAATATGAAATTCTTTTTACTGCCACATCTTCGAATGAACCAATCATTACCGACAACATAATACAAAGCTGTGATTTTAAGCGCTACTGGTTTGATATGGCGCTCCCTCGTGATATCAGTTTTTCTCATGGAGAAAATATCAATCTTTATGTTATAGATGATTTGAAGTCGATAGTGAGTGAAAATATTACTATTCGCGAAGATGAAGCAAAACGTTCTTATGCGATCATAGGTCGTCAAACAATGCAATTTTATGAATGGCTGAGAACGCTTGCAGTAGAGCCGTTGATTAAAGATATCTATGAACATGCACAAATAGCGGCACAAAAAGAAACGGAGCGTGTCATCTCTCACGGATATATTCCAAAAGAGTATGAAAAAGAAATTTTGAAGATGAATCAGCAAGTACTCAAAAGATTTTTACATGATATTACTCATAAAATTCGTCAAATTTCAGGTGAAGCAAATGCTGATACGATGATAGAATCGCTCAAGTTTTTACTCAATGAAGATAAGTCAAAACTGCCAGACAAATACAAATGTGAATATACGATAAAGGGTTAAAAGAAAATGAGATTATCAAATTGCTATCTACCAACAACAAAAGAAGCACCATCAGATGCATCACTTCCAAGCCATATTTTCCTTTCTCGCGCGGGATTTATCTCTCAAGTTGCAAGTGGTTTGTATAACTTTCTACCTCTTGGTAAAAGAGTTTTAAAAAAAATAGAAAATATTGTCAATGAAGAGATGGAAGCTATCGGCGCACAGGAAGTGGAACTAAGCTTTGTAACACCTGCTGAGCTTTGGCAAGAGAGCGGTAGAATCGAGAAATTTGGAAAAGAGCTTTTACGTTTTAAAGACAGAAAAGAGAATCTTTTTGTTTTGGGACCTACGCACGAAGAGATGATGGTTAATCTCGTTCGTAACAAAGTGACAAGTTACAAACAACTCCCATTACATTTGTATCAAATTAAAACAAAGTTTCGTGATGAAGCGCGCCCGAGATTTGGACTTATGCGCGGACGAGAATTTTTGATGAAAGATGGCTACAGTTTTCACTCAAATGTAGAAGATCTTGACCGTGAATTTAATGCTGTTGAAGAAGCTTACAAAAAAGTTTTAACGCGTTTAGGACTAAATTTTAGAATCGTAGAAGCTGACAGCGGTGCGATTGGCGGAACTGGTTCAAAAGAGCTTATGGTACTAGCAGATAGCGGCGAAGATACGATTGCTGTGTGTTCAAAATGTGAATATGGTGCAAATATCGAAGCAGCAAAAAGATCAGAGCGTTTAGATATCCCTTCCGCTCCTCAAGCGCAGTTCAATAAGTTTTTAACACCAGATGTTAAAAGCATAGAAGATTTGAGTGAATTTCTAAAAATTGATCCTTATTACACTGTAAAAGCTGTTGCAAAACGTCTTGTGTTTGAAGACAGAACTGAAATAGCACTCTTTTTCCTGCGTGGATGCGATACTTTGCAAGAGAAAAAAGCTCAGAGTGTGACAAAAGCTATCGATTTAGTTGATGTAGATGAAAGTGAACTCTCTGCTATTGGACTAGTGGCTGGATTTATGGGACCACTTGATCAGGATAAAGTCAAGTATGTCATAGATGCAGATTTGTATGAAGCAAAAGATATGGTCTGTGGCGCGAATGAAAAAGATTACCATTTTGTTGGTGTGGATATGTCAGTTTTAAATGATGCATTTTTTGCTGATATCGTCGAGGTTAAAGAAGGTGATGGCTGTCCATATTGTGATGGAACACTTTCATATACAAAAGGGATCGAAGTTGGGCATATCTTTAAACTTGGCACGACCTATTCAAAAGCATTGAAAGCGGAGTTTTTAAATGAAAAAGGTCAGGCTGAACCTTTTATCATGGGAACTTATGGAATGGGCGTGAGTCGCTTGGTTGCCGCAATCATCGAACAACATCATGATGAAAATGGTTGTATCTGGACAAAAGAGAGCGCACCATATATGGTGAATGTGATGGTTTCAAATGTAAAAGATGAAGCACAGCTCGCTCTTGGTGAAAAACTCTATGCACAACTAAAAGAGAAGCGCGTGGAAGTTGTTTTGGATGATAGAAAAGAGCGTTTTGGATTTAAGATGAAAGATGCTGAACTTGTCGGCTATCCATATACGATAGTGATCGGTAAAGAGCTTGAAAATGGAATGGTTCAGATCTTTGAGCGTGCAACTTCAAGTAAAGAAGATGTAAACGCAGAAGATATTTTAGATGTCATTATGGATCGCATTTAGTGCTCTATTTTTTGATATACCTTTTCTTGGAAGTAATTGTCTCTACAGAGATAAGTTCCTATATTGGCGGTCTGGCTACTTTTTTTGAGATCATTGGTTCAGCTATGGTGGGTATAGCGATACTCATGAATTTTCGCACTACATTTATGCAAAATCTTCAAGCAGTTTCTATGCAGCGTATCGATTTAAAAGAGTTTCAAAAATTGAATCTCTTTACGATCATTGGAGCAATTTTACTCATTTTACCAGGCTTTTTAACAGATATAATAGGAATACTTTTACAATTTTCGGTTATTACATCGATGTTTGTTAATCAATATAATGTAAAATCTACAAATTACAAAACGCAAGATGATTTTAAAAAAAAGGATGATGATGTTATCGATGTCGAAGTTATTAGTGACACTATTACTCACAAGTAGTTTATTCAGTGTTGGAGTTTATGCAAAAACTCAGGATTATTCAGCGCAGGTTGTAGATTTTTTAAAGAAAAGTATTGGAGGTAATCCAAATATTATCTCACTTGATGTAAAAGTCGTAGATAAAAAAGATTTGGATAAACCACAAGGCTGGCAAGCGTATATTGTCTCCTTTGATGGTAAAGCAAAAGTTGGTAATGATGAGAAAAAGATTTCTCAAAGTTCTATCTATTTTGTAAAAGACGGTATTTTAGCAACTGAACTTATTGATATGAAAACAGGTATAAAGCTCAATGATACAGTGACTCCAAAGTTTCAAAATAGCTTTTATACAAAAGAAAACCTTTTGTTCGGAAGTGCAAATGCAACGCATAAAGTCGCAATTTTTTCAGATCCATTATGTCCATTTTGTAAAAGCTTTGTTCCTGGTGCAATTGCATATATGAAAAAATATCCAAGAGATTTCGCAGTGTATTACTATCATTTTCCTTTAGAAGGGTTACATCCAGCTTCACCTACGATCTGTAGAGCAGCTATCTATATGGAGATGGGTGGAGATAAAGATTCTATCTTTAAAATATATAATCTAAAAATAGATCCAAGAGAAACGGATGAACAAAAAATACTTGATATTGTAAGTGCTGCAGTGGGCAAAAAGATCACAAAAGAAGCTATCCACTCTTCTGCAGTAGAAGCTCAGTACAATGCAGGTCAAGATATCGCCCGTGCTCTTTTAGTCAATGGCACTCCAAGTGTATATTTTGACGGAGAAAAAGATGCTGCAAAAACTAAATACAAAAGCGTAAAGGTACACTAAGTGATGAAAAAACTAACAATCGCAACTCGTGGAAGTCAGCTTGCATTATGGCAATCTAACTATATCAAATCTGTTTTAGAGTCACAAAATCCAGGTCTTGAAGTTGAACTCAAAGTCATAATCACAACGGGAGATCGTATCTTAGATAAGGCACTTTCTCAGATAGGTGGAAAAGGGTTATTTTTAAAAGAACTTGAAGAAGCGATGCAAAGAGGCGAAGCACAAATTGCGGTGCATTCACTCAAAGATGTTCCAACAGAACTTCCAGAGGGTTTTGTTTTAGGTGCAATTACTGAACGTGAAGATGCCAGAGATGCGCTACTTAGTGAGAAATATGAGAATATTGACGCACTTCCAGAGGGTGCGGTTGTCGGAACATCATCTTTGAGACGTAGAATGCAGATAGAAGCGCTTCGCCCAGATTTGATTATCAAAGATCTTAGAGGTAATGTTGATACACGTATTAAAAAACTTCAAAATGGAGATTTCGATGCGATTATCTTAGCATCTGCGGGAATCAATCGTTTAGGTTTTGGGGAGTCTGTTAAATATATTTATAACATCTCCCTCGATGAGATGATTCCATCTATGGGTCAGGGTGCATTAGGCATTGAAGCCGTGAATGATCCAGAAGTTTTAGCAATGGTAGCAAGACTACAAGATGATGCGACGATGATTGCTACAAGAATTGAGCGAGATTTTGTTGACTCCCTTGACGGTGGTTGTCAAGTTCCAATTGGTGTGAATGCGGTTGTCAATGGAGATGATGTTTCAATTAAAGTCATCTTAGGTCTTCCTGATGGAACTGAGATTTTACGTGAAAGCACGATAGCAAAAACTTCAGATTATAAAACTATCGGCAGAATTATGGGTCAAGATATGATAAGCAAAGGGGCAAAAGAACTTCTGCACCGAGCTGAGATTATGGCTGCTGCTACACCTTCTAGTCTTTAATTAACACATAAATCTTTCCTTACATGTAAGGAAAGATCTACTAAAGAGAAACCATGCAAAAGACAATAGATTTATTAAAAAAATCAAATGAACTTACAATTATACAAGAGAGCGTTGATATATATTTAGAGATTCCTCACCTAGCTTATGCTGAAGTAAAAAAGCCTGATGGTGGAAAAGCTTTGCTATTTACGCACCCAGTGGATTCAAAGAGTGCTAAAACGTTTGAAACTCCCGTACTTATGAATATTTTTGGCTCTTACAAAAGATGCGAACTTCTTTTTGGCAGACCAATCGAGTCAGTTGCAGATGAGATCACAAAACTTCTTCACATGAAACCTCCAAGCGGACTGAAAGAAAAATTTTCTATGCTAGGCGATATTTTTTCTCTAAAAGATATTTTTCCAAAACGCTTAAAAGGGGAGGGCGCATGTCAAAAGATAAAATACCTTAATGATGCAATTGATCTTTACAAGCTTCCAATTCTTACGACTTGGGAAGGGGATGGCGGTCCTTTTATCACTATGGGTCAAGTCTATACACAAAGTCTTAATGGTGAGATGGTAAATCTTGGAATGTATAGATTGCAAGTGTATGACAAAAATCATCTTGGGATGCATTGGCAGATTCATAAAGACTCTTCTCATTTTTTTGACCAGTATCAAAAAGCGGGTAAAAAGATGCCAGTAACTGTTGCAATAGGCGGCGATCCGCTTTATACATGGTGTGCAACGGCTCCTCTTCCTTATGGCGTGAATGAACTTTTACTTTATGGACTTATTAAAAAAGAGTCAGCACAACTTGTCTCGTCACTGACAAATCCATTGTATATTCCCTCTGATGTTGATTATGTGATTGAGGGTTGGGTTGATCCTTTGGAATTCAAAAAAGAGGGGCCTTTTGGTGATCATACGGGATATTACACTCTAGAAGAGAACTATCCGATTATGAAAGTGAGTGCCATAACTACGAAAAAATATCCTGTGTATTTAGCGACCGTTGTCGGGAAACCACCTTTGGAAGATAAATATATGGGTTGGGCAACTGAGCGAATATTTTTACCGCTTTTAAAAACAAATGCGCCTGATTTGCTTGATTATCACATGCCCGAAAACGGTGCTTTTCATAATCTTGTATTAGCTAAAATACAAACACTTTACAAAGGGCATGCAAAACAGTTTATGCACCTTTTTTGGGGTTCAGGGCAGATGAGTTTTGTCAAACATGCAATCTTTTTAGATGCAGCTGCTCCTAAACTTACAAATTATAATGCGCTTGTGATCTATATCTTAAATAGGTTTACTCCGAAGTGCTTATTTATATCTGAGGGGATCACTGACGCCCTTGATCATTCATCGCCTGAAGCTTTGGTCGGTGGAAAACTTGGGATTGATGTGACAGCTGCTACTATAGTTTTGCCACCTAAAATTTTAGGAGAGGATGAATTGCTTTTGGCCGCTCAAAAGCTTTCTCCTGAGATTGTAGGCTTAGTTCAATATATGCTCCATACGAAGAATCCTGTGACCGTTATCTCGGTAGAAAAATCGAGATCTTTAAAAGAGTGTTTTGACGCTTTGGCAGCTTTAAAAGAAAACTTGCGTATAGTGATTTTTGTAGATGAAGAGAAAAATGATATTGCAAATTCATATATGCTTTTGTGGAGAGTAGTCAATAATATAGATGCTACTCGTGATATTTTTATTTCAGGCTTGATGGTTGGAATTGATGGAACAAATAAAAATAAACTTGATGATTTTCATAGAGAATGGCCTGGAGATGTTGAATGTACACAGAGCGTTATAGAGAGCTTAAAAGTGCGTAATCTATGGACACTTGAAGAAAATTTAACAAAAAAATATCAGATCTAAATTTTTTGATCAGCAAATAAGGTATATATTAGAAAAACTGATGTAAGATGAGCAACTATTTTTTAAAAGGTGTCATGTATGAATAAAATATTGGCTTCTGTAATTTCCCTGTTTTTCATTGCTGAATTAACAGCTAGCGCAGCTGTATACAAAGGACAGCGCATATATGTTAAAGAGTGTCGTGCATGCCACGGTGGGGGACAAGCGATGGCTGCTTCCAAAAGAGGAAGAGAGTGGAGAAAAATGTTTAATAATGATGGAGAAGAGCTTTCAAGAATGCATACAGAGAGCCAAAAAGCTAAAGATTCTTGGGAGTATTTTAAAAGTGATCAGTTTGAATCAAAAACAAAACACTTAAAAGATTTTTTGATGGAATACTCAAAAGACAGTGGTAAAGTTCCCGCGTGTAACTAAACTCAGCCCTATGTTTCTTGGCATAGGTGCAACAAAACTCCCCTAAGCCTAGCTTATAACAATTTTAGTTAAAATTCTTTACTTTTTTACTTGGAGAAATTATGGACAAAATGTGGTCTGGCCGTTTTACTAAAGGCGCATCCTCTTTACTTGACGCTTTCAATGCTTCAATTATGTTTGATCGAAAACTTTACCTCGAAGATATTGAGGGATCGATCGCTCATGCAACTATGCTTACAAAGCAAAAAATACTCACACAAGATGAACTGGATTTAATTATCAAAGGACTTCATCAAGTCAAAGATGAGATAGAATCTGGCGAATTTGAATGGAAAATCAGTGATGAAGACCTGCATATGGCGATTGAAAAAAGACTCACTGCCATCATCGGTGAGGCTGGTAAAAAACTCCATACGGCACGTAGTAGAAATGATCAAGTTGCAGTAGATTTTAGAAGATATGTTTTACGTAAAAACAAAGAGATCGTTGTTGCCATAAAAGGGGTGATGGAAGTTTTGGTAGACATTGCATCAAATCATACCGAGACACTTTTACCGGGTATGACGCATTTACAACACGCTCAGCCTATCAACTTTGGATTTCACATGCTTGCGTATGTCTCAATGTTTAAACGCGATATTGAGAGATTTGAAAGCTCATTCCTTCGTAATAATTTCTCTCCTCTTGGATGTGCCGCACTTGCAGGAACACCGCACAAGATAGACCGTGCTTATACGGCGGAACTTCTAGGTTTTGATTCTGTAAGTGTTAATTGTCTCGATACTGTCAGTGATCGCGATTTTGCTTTAGAGATTTTATTTAATATTTCGACTATGATGATGCATATCTCTAGGCTTAGCGAAGAGCTTGTCATGTGGTCAAGTTATGAGTTTAAATTTATCGAGCTGAGTGATGAATACTCAACTGGTTCATCCATCATGCCTCAGAAAAAAAATCCTGATGTTCCTGAACTTTTACGTGGAAAAACTGGACGTGTTTATGGTTCTTTGATGGGACTTTTAACAGTTATGAAAGGGCTTCCTTTAGCATATAACAAAGATACTCAAGAAGATAAAGAGGGTGTTTTTGACGCTGTTGAAACGGCGGAACTTTCACTTGAAATCTTAAAAGAAGCCTTAGCAACTATGGACATTAAAGTTGAAAATATGCACAGTGCGTGTAAAGTAGGGCATTTGAGTGCTACGGATTTGGCTGATTATCTCGTAGAAAAATGTGGAATTCCATTTCGTGAAGCGCATTTTATTACTGGAAAAGCGGTTGCAAAAAGTGAAGAACTTAAAATCGATCTCAGTGATATCGCTTACGAAGAGTTGCACAAAATTGACAACAGAATTCAAGATGATGTGATAGAAAAGCTTTCGATTAAAAATTCGATGAACGCAAGAACGTCACAAGGCGGAACATCAACCAAAGGTACATTAGAGCAGTTGGAATATTTTAAAAATTATTTGGGAGAGAAATAGTCATGAAAATAGTTGTTTCACATAAAGAGGGAATGGCTTTTGAAGCCAAAACAGAAAAAAGTAGTTTTATTATTGATTGCCCACAAATCAGTCCGATTGAGTATTTTCTAAGCAGTATCATCGCATGTAGCGCAACAGATATGATTATGATCCCTAAAAATCAGGGAAAAACTGTGACAAATCTCAGCGTCGAAGGTGATGCTGAGCGAAATGAAGATTTTCCTCGTAAATTCAACACGCTTCATCTTACTTATAACTTTGATTCTGACGCGGATGATACGATGGCAGCGCGCTTTGTAATGGCATCTTTAGAGACTTACTGTTCAACAATCAATACGATTCGCGATAGCGTAAAGATAAGTTATACAATTATTCATAATGGCAAAACAATCAGAGAAAACGAAGTGATGATCTCAGGCGGCGGTGTGAAGATAGATATGGGTGAAATTGAGAGTTGTCCGCAGTAAAAAAGGCTTACATGTAAAGGTCTAAAAGCTTTACATGTAAGAACTTCTAAAATCTTTTTTAAAAGAAATCTTGAGGATCGGCATCTGCCATATGGTCCCATTTAAGTTTTGAGCCTCCAAGAATATGCCAGTGAAGATGTTGTATCTCTTGACCACCATTTTCTCCAACATTTGTGATCACTCTATATCCGCTTTTATCGATGCCAAGACGTTTAGCTACTTCTTGAATAAATGAAGTCATCCCCTTCATAGTCTCAGGAGAAACTTCATTAAAACTGTCTACATGGTGCTTTGGAATCGCCAAAATATGAACCGGAGCTTTTGGATTGATATCATGAAACGCAATAAAATCATCATTTTCTAGTTCGATATTTGCTGGAATCTCGTTATTAACAATTTTGCAAAATAAACACATTTTAAACCTCTTTCATGCTGTCGTAAATTAAGGCTAAATTTTATCATAAATGTTATTTTTTTACTTTAAATATGAGGCGCAATCAATTCATCAAGCTTTTTGTAATGGAGTTTTTTGTACAATCCAAAAAAAATAAACTACTGGAGACTCTATTTGAAAGAGTGGTATGACAAAATCCAAACAGCTATTAGCGTTGAAGATTTAGAAAATATACGTATAGCGATTTTTGGCAAAAAAGGTATTTTGGCAAAACAGTTTGAAGAGATGAAAGCTGTGCCAAATGAGGAAAAAGCAAACTTTGCAAAAGAGCTCAATACCCATAAAAATGAGCTGACCTCATTATTTAACCAACAAAAAACAGTTTTACAGACAAAAGAACTTTATGAGGCTATGAAGGCTGAGGCTCTTGATGTATCTCTTTACTCTACAACTTCAAGAAAAGGTGCACTGCATCCTGTTATGGAGACGATGGATAGAATCGTAGAGTATTTTTCATCTATGAACTTTTCTGTTGAAACTGGGCCGATGGTTGAAGATGATTTTCATAACTTTGAAGCATTAAATCTGCCTAAGTATCATCCTGCGCGCGATATGCAAGATACTTTTTATTTTAAAGATGAGATGTTGCTTCGTACACATACTTCACCAGTTCAGATTCGCACAATGCTTCATACAAAACCTCCTATTCGTATGATTGCTCCGGGTGCTGTATTTCGCCGTGATTATGATCTCACACACACTCCGATGTTTCATCAAGTTGAGGGTTTACTTGTCGATGAAGAGGGAAAAGTTTCTTTTGCAAATCTCAAATATATCTTAGAAGATTTCTTAAAATATATGTTCGGTGATGTTGAAGTACGTTTTAGACCAAGCTTTTTTCCTTTCACGGAGCCTTCAGCTGAAGTAGATATCTCATGTATCTTCTGTAAAGGTAATGGATGTCGCGTTTGTTCACATACAGGCTGGCTTGAAGTTTTAGGATGTGGAATTGTGGATCCGAATGTTTTTAAAGCGGTCGGATATGAAAATGTAAGTGGATATGCATTTGGACTTGGCGTTGAGCGCTTTGCGATGCTTATTCATCATATTGGAGACCTTCGCTCTTTATTTGAGGGAGATGTTAGACTATTGGAGCAGTTTCAATGATAATTACAAAAAGTTGGTTAAACCAGTTTATTAATATCGAAGATAAATCAGCAGATGAGTTGGCAAAAACACTCAATTCTATTGGTTTAGAAGTTGATAGAGTTGTCCAATACAAGATACCTGCAAAAATAGTTTTTGGTCACGTCTTAGAGTGCGAAAAACACCCAGATGCTGATAAACTTAATGTTTGTAAAGTAGATGTCGGAACGGCTGTGCATCAGATTGTTTGTGGTGCTTCAAATGTGCGAAAAGGTTTACATGTGGCCGTCGCTACGCTTGGCGCAGTGATGCTAAATGGTTTAGAGATCAAACCTGTACAACTTCGCGGTGTAGACAGCGAGGGGATGATCTGTTCTGCAAGCGAGCTTGGTCTTGCAGATGCAAGCAGTGGAATCATAGAGTTTGATAGTTCGATCGGCAAGATTAAACTTGGACAAGAACTTTGTGAAAACAGATATCTACAAGATACGCTTATTGAGATAGAACTTACTGCCAACAGAGGCGATTGTTTGAGTATCTATGGAGTGGCACGTGACCTTTGTGCTGCTTATAATCGTCCGCTTCTTAAGATAGCTGATGGCGAGGGTGAAGAAAGACGTATGGGCATCGGCAGAATTCTCCAACTAACTCATACAGATGGTTTAAATGTCAATTTAAGATATAAAGCAATCGAAATGAAAGAGCTGAAAATACCATTTTTAATCTCACTTCGTTTGGCCCAGATAGAAGAAAAGCAATCCTCTGACCTTGATTCATTTTTATTTTATACGACATATACAACAGGAGTAGTACTCAGAGCATATGATTACAACTTTTTTAAAGTCAGTGACGATGCAGAGAAAAAAGCAAAAATCTCATTATCCCTTGATAATCTTGGATTTTCAACTATTTACGCAAAGGAAAAAGTAGCTTCAGTGGTAGGAGTCAATCAACAAGATTGTTCTAAAATGTCTGACAATGATGGCATAGCAATTATTGAAGCGAGTTATATTCCTCCACATGTTATCTCTAAGCAGATGGCAGAAAACAAGATCGAAAGCGGGCATCTTTTTTATAGAACTTCACGAGGCAGTGAACCGACACTTAATATTGGGCTTAACTATTGTATAGGATTGTTTGATAAAAATTCAAGCTCTGAAATATATGGTGGAAGTATAGAACTTTGTGACGAACATGAGCCTGTTCTGATTAGTATATCAGTTGATGAAATTAATAGTATCATTGGTGCGAATATAGATAAAACAACGATCACAAAAATTCTTCAAAATTTAGGGTTTGATATCAGTAAATCACAAGGGACGAACTTTGTTGTTTGTGTTCCTAGATACCGTCATGATATTGTCAATAAACAAGATATTGTTGAAGAGATTGTACGTCTTGTTGGAATAGACAATATTCCCTCAAAACCATTTATTCTCAAAGAAAAAAATCCTTTATCAGATGGATATTTTGAATTTAAGAAATTAAGAAAATACAGACATAGTGCTGCAAATCAAGGCTTTTTTGAAACGGTACATTTTGTATTTAATGAAAAGTTAAAACTTAAAGAGCACGGCTTTGCATGTATAGATGAAACTCTTGAACTTTTAAATCCAATTGTAAACACTTTAGACACAATGCGCCCAACTTTAATGCTAGGTCTTTTAAATGCAGTCAGTTTAAATGTAAAATCAGGATACAAAGATGTCAGACTTTTTGAAATAGGTTCTGTTTTTTCATCCACGCGCGAAGAGTCTACAAAAATGGCGTTTATCTACAGCGGTGATGCATATAAAGATGGAATTTTAAATGGCGGAAAATCTAGCAAAATGGATTTTGGTGCTTTTGTTCAGTTAGTTTCAAATGTTGTAGGTGATATTGATTTAGTTGCATATACACCTGAACATACACTGGCAAATCCTTACCAGTGTGCAAAAGTGATGCTCAATAATCAAGCAATCGGTGAGCTGTTTAAACTCCATCCGATGGTTCAAGATACAATGGATTTGGATGAAACTTTTATCTGTGAGATCGATTTTAGTAAGTTGTCATTTCATCTTGTTGAAGCAAAACCATACTCAAGATATCAAGCTTCTTTTAGAGATTTAAGTCTTGTTGTACCAAACAGTTTAACGTATGATGAGATACAACAAGTTATCAAAGAGAGTAAATCAGAGCAAATAGTACGCTTTTATCCTGTAGATAAATATATCGATCAAAGCTTAGGTGAGAACTCAAGTTTAACTTTGCGTTTTGTGTTGCAATCTTTGGAAAAAACACTTGAAGAGGATGATATTACTTCAAATATGAATGCTATTTTAAATGCATTAAATGAAAAGCTAGGACTAACTCTGCGATGAAAAGTGTCAAAATAGTTCCGGCAAAGCCTTTTGATTTTAAAACAGATAAGATCGCTTCTGATAAATCTATCTCTCATCGCTGTGTGATGTTTGCTCTCCTTGCAGATGGCGAGTCGAAGATTAGAAACTTCTTACGTGCTGAAGATACTTTAAACTCATTAGAGATCGTCAAAAACTTAGGTGCAAATGTCCAAGATGATGGAGAATTCATTATCATAAGTTCTTCAGGCATCAAAGAGAGTGAAAACATCTTAGATTGCGGAAATTCTGGAACTGGAATGCGTCTTTTTTGTGGACTTTTAAGTTCAGCGGAAGGACATTTTATTTTGAGCGGCGATGAATATCTTTGCCGTCGTCCTATGAAAAGGGTTACCGCTCCACTACGTTCTATCGGCGCAAAACTTGATGGAAGAAATGATGGAGATTTAGCGCCACTAAGCATAAGAGGTGCTTCACTAAAAGCATTTCATTATGAGAGCAAAATAGCTTCTGCTCAAGTCAAAAGCGCGATGATACTCGCGGCGCTTCGCTCTGATGGAGTTTGTACTTACACAGAACCTGAACTTAGTCGTGACCATACTGAGCGCATGTTAAAAGGGATGGGCGCTGACTTACGTGTAGAGGGACTTAAAACGACGATAGCACCGATGCAAGGGCTTTTATCACCTTTAGATATAAGAGTTCCAGCTGATCCTTCAAGTGCATTTTTCTTTGCAGTAGCTGCTGCCATTACTCCTGATTCTTGTGTCGTTTTAGAGGGTGTTACTCTTAATAAAACTCGCATCGAAGCATTTAAAGCGCTCGAACGTATGGGCGCGGATATTAGCTATAAACTTACCGATGATAAATATGAACCTATTGGCGATATTACAGTTAAATATGCTCCACTTCATGCGATAACAATCGAAGATAATATCTCTTGGCTCATCGATGAACTTCCCGCTCTTTCCATCGCATTTGCCTGTGCGCAGGGGGTAAGCGTCGTAAAAAATGCCGAAGAACTTCGCGTAAAAGAGTCTGATAGAATCTCTACCGTTGTTACAGGTCTTAAGGCTTGTGGTATTGAAGTGGTTGAAGTTGAAGATGGATATAGCGTCAAAGGTGGAGAGCTCCGTAGCGCAGTTATTGACAGTCACGGAGATCACAGAATCGCTATGAGTTTTATTATTGCAGGTCTGCGATGCGGTATGCAAGTGAAAGATATTGATTGTATTCAAACTTCATTTCCAAACTTTTTTGAACTTTTAGAAAATTTAACAAAAATCGAGTACATGTAAAATGAAAATAGAACTTGCTGAGAATTATGGCTTTTGTTTTGGTGTCAAACGCGCGATAAAAATCGCAGAAGAAAATAAAAATTCTGTCACTTATGGGCCATTAATTCATAATGCAAAAGAGATAGAAAGACTCGATCTTGATTATAAAGTTGGTTTGACTGAAGATATTTCCACTTTTAAAACTGGAGATAAAGCTGTCATACGAACGCATGGTATTCCAAAAGCTGACCTTAAATTTTTAAAAGAGAAAGGCGTAAATGTTGTCGATGCGACTTGCCCTTATGTGACAAAACCGCAGCAGATTTGTGAAGAGATGAGCGCACTTGGATATGATATTATCATCTTTGGCGATGATGAACATCCCGAGATTAAGGGCGTGAAAAGTTATGCATCTGATGGCGCATATGTTGTGAGCTCTGTAAAAGATGTAGAAAATTTAAAACTTAAAGATCATATAGCGTTGGTGGCGCAAACAACAAGAAAAGTGGAAGATTATCTCGAAGTTGCCAATTACTTAATCCCACGTCATAAAGAAGTGAGAGTTTTTAATACTATTTGTAATGCAACATTTGAAAATCAAGATGCGGTACGAAAGCTTGCAAAAAGAGCTGATGTAATGATCATCATTGGTGGTAAAAACTCGTCAAATACAAAACAACTTTTTAGCATCGCAAAAGAGTTTTGTCCAGATAGTTATCACATTGAAGATGAAAATGATATTGACTTTTCTTGGTTTGACGGGAAAGAACTCTGTGGCATCAGCGCTGGAGCTTCTACTCCCGATTGGATCATTCAAAAAGTGGTCGCTTCAATAACAAATAAAGAACAATTATAAAACATTGTTCTTGCAAAATCTATTTCCTCCTTTTTAATTTTTCATTCTAATTTACTTAACTTTTTATAACATAGTAGCTTTAGTCAAAATTTAAGCAATATTGATACGTAATCGTTATCAACATTGTGTATAATCATAAGAATAGCTCAAACATGTAAGGTAATTTATGAAACTTCACTCTTATGATATAAGTCCAAAATGTACTACAAGCGTTGCTTACTTTTCCATGGAATTTGCCATCGATCAAGCCTTGAAAATTTACTCAGGAGGACTTGGCTTTTTAGCGGGTTCACACATGCGCAGTGCCTATGATCTTAAACAAAATGTCATAGGTATCGGCCTTTTGTGGAGCTTTGGTTATTATGATCAAGAACGAAACGAAGATCGTACTTTAAAACCTCAATATACTCGTAAATATTACTATTTTTTAGAAGAACTCAAAGAAAAAGTCACTGTTAAAGTCCAAACAAAAGATGTTGTCGTAAAAGCGTTTTTACTTCATAGTGAGGTATTTGGAACCGCACCTATTATCCTACTTTCAACTGATATAGATGAAAATGATTATCTCTCTCGAACCATTACTCATAAATTGTATGAATCAAATGAAAGAACTCGTGTGGCTCAAGAGATCGTTCTTGGCATCGGTGGAGTGAAAATATTGGACCAACTTACTTTTTATG
>JBBRBK010000012.1:0-41378 GCA_038205935.1 Campylobacterales bacterium | reverse complement strand
GGGACGGAAACTTTTAAAATAATAGATCCAGGATTTCACGAAGCTTTCCATAGCATACCAGCTCACTATCAAATGAAAGTACAAAAACTTGGAATACCTGAAGCAGAAAAAGCTATTCAATCTATAACTTATAATATCAGTGGAGCTAATGCTAGAATAAATAATAATTCTACGGACAACTCTACAAACATCTTAAATGTAAATCAAGATGTTGTCGAACATTTAACTTTACTTCGTCAAGAAATTGAAAAAATTGTTAATTCAAATATAGAAAAAAAAGATGCTATTGAAGTAGTTGACGCCATTCAAAGACAATTTGAATCAGGTGCACCAAGTAAAGTAGTCATTAAAACGCTAGTTTCAGCATTACCTCATGCTGGAAGTATTGCTTCAATAGGTTCATTTATTATTTCAGCTATTAGTGGCTAAATTTAACAAAACAGAGTAGCTAATAAGTCACCTAGCGGCGACTTATTAGCTATCTTTAACCGTTATATCCAAGAAGCCACATAATCTGGAAGTTTGAATATGCCTATTTATGAAAGTAAATCGGTAAATTTAAATTAAGGTCTAAATAATGAGTTTTAATGCTGGCGATACAGTACAATTAAAATCAGGTGGTGAAATCATGACAATTGAAGAAATTGACGATGATTCTGCGGCTTGTATTTGGTTTGACAATAAAAAAGTTGAGAGACATACTTTTTTATTAATCACACTTAAAATTGTTGAATAGTTTTATTTAATGATAAAATATACATCATTTTGCTAAAATGGTGTATATTTTAAATAATGGGGTTAACTATGACTTCACCTACTATTATGGCAAAAAAAATCATAAACTCACTTCCAGTAGACACTTCTTATGATGAAATTATAAAAGAACTTGCATTTGATAGAATGATAAAAAAAGGTTTAGAAGATTCTAAAAATGGTAAAACCATTTCAAGCAAAGAGATGGAACATAGAATCAAACAATGGTAAATATCTAAAAATCCGGGGACAGTATACCAATTAATTATATTCAAAATTCGACATTCTGATGACAGTTTGCTCTCCTCAAATGTTATACTCATAAAAAAACAATGTGCTATAATACAAGGAAACAGAAAGTGCATGACAGTTATAAAACAAGATGCGCAAGATATAATTAAAATGATGAGAATTTTAAATATTGGAGTTTATTATGTTAGCTTTAAAACAAGAACAACTTTTTGACGAGATAGATATTTTACCAATAGATTTGAAAGCTAAAATTGTTGATAAGATATTAGCTAGTATCACACCTTTAAACACTGAAATAGATAAATTATGGATAAAAGAAGCCAACAAAAGAAAACAAGAGATTGAATCAAATACCGTTACATTAGTTGATGGAGATGAAGTTTTCAAAAAAATATCTCAAAGACTCAAGTCATAAATGACATACTCGTTCCCAAGTTGGACTTGGGAATGCCTACATGTAAAAATGAAATAAGCAAAAGTATACACTCCCAAGCAAAGCATGTGAGCGAGAAAAACAGACTTCTTGAAAATCATCAAAATAGTAAAAAAAAATAAAAGGATAAGGATGAAAAGTAATAATATTTTAAGACTTTTAATACTTTCAATACTTTTTTTAAGCGATGGGATGGCAGAAGAGTTGACTAAGATTGAAAAAGACAAAAGACATATTGTCTCACGTATGTATCAAGTGACATATGGCATGTTGCAAGTATGCCCAGATAAAGAAGTTGATTCTTTTAAAACGATAATTGTAAATTTTGAAGAAACATATCCTGAATTTACAAAACTACTCAAAGAATCACAATATCATCAATATGCAATTGATATGACGGCACATGATATAGCTCGTGAGAGAAAAAAATCGGATGAATTGCGTATGCCTCAATGTTCATTTGGTAAGGCTATGACACAATCTCTTATAAATACTACAGATGGACAAAAGTCTGTGTATGATATGTTAGAAAAGTTGAAAAAATAATTTATATATAAATATCACATAACAAATACTTGAAGCGAAAAAGGCAAAACCTATGATAACTAGCTGGTTCAAGATAAACTTAGGTGATGCTATGTTAGCGGATGAAGCACTTTCGCAGATGAAGGTTTTTTTATCAAATGTTTATGAAGCAGACGGTAGAACAGAGGGCATGTTGGCACTTTATCGGCATGAATCTGCAGGATTGCATTGCAGCGTGGTTGTCTACTTAACAACGGAGTTTCAGAAAATTGCAAGGGTGAAAGATGCGTTAAGTTGCGATGTTCCTCCGTTATCTGATTCTGGTTTTTTAGCAGGCGATAGGGCACTAAAAGATGAAAGCAAGAAGGAAAATACCCGATGAATAGCACAACGGATGATTCAAAAAAACTGTTAGCACTCAATAAGCCTAAGGGGTATTTGGTCACACGTTCAGATGATCTTGGGCGGAAAACGGTTTATGATCTTTTACCTGATTGGGTTTTTGATGATGGATGGATGCCTATCGGACGTCTTGACCTTGAATCTAAAGGGCTTTTGTTGTTCACGACTGAGGGGAAAATCGGCAATGTGTTGACCAAACCTGGTGGTTGCGTGAAGATATATGAGATCTGGGTGAGAGGTCATGTGAGCGATGAACATATTGCACAAGCTTTAAAAGGGGTGCAAAGCAAGGACGAACTGCTAAAAGCTCTTGTAGTCGAAAAGATAGGTATGGGTGGCGCAAAGACAAAACTCAGAGTCCAAATAGACGAAGGAAAAAATCGGCATATTCGCCGGCTTTTTGGAGCGCTAAAAGACCCAAAATTTGGAACGCCCTTAAAGGTCTTAGAGCTGAGCCGAATCAGCATCGGTAGTTTTAAGCTTGACATCCAAAGTGGTCAGTGGCGTTACCTTTCACTAGAAGAAGAGCAAATGCTCATTCAAAATCTTCATTAATACGAAGGTCTATCTTTATGCAATACTTAACAATCAAAAATTTATACTTTAAATATAAAAATTCTAGCTTACCCATTTTTGAAAATCTTACTATTGAATTTGAAGAGGGTTGGAGTTGTATCGTCGGCTCAAATGGTTCTGGGAAAAGTACGCTTTTAAAACTTATTTCAAAAGATATTAAAAATGATACGCAGACGATAAAAGGGAATGATTTAACGTATTACTGTCCTCAAAGTACAGAATTCCCGCCAGAAAATCTTGAAGAGTTTATGCTTACATGTAAGAGTAAATCTTTTAAAATCAAAGAGCTTTTAGGGATAAAAGATTCTTGGCTTTATCAATGGGATGAGCTTTCTCATGGAGAGCGAAAAAGAGTACAACTTGGAGTTGCATTGTTCGAAGAGGCTGATGTGTTACTTGTAGATGAGCCTACAAACCATTTAGATATGAAAAGTAAAAATATCGTACTCCATGCACTTAAAAGTTTTAAAGGCATTGGCATATTGGTAAGTCATGACAGAGGGTTGTTGGATAATCTGACGAAATCTACAGTGATACTAAAAAATGCAAAGACAATCACCTTTAAAACTTCATATACAAATGCTATGAATGAATATAATAAAGAGTTAGAGTTTTTAGAAAAAAACCAAGTCAAACAAAATACAGAATTAAAGAAACTCAAAAAAGCACTACACTCCCAACAAGAAAAAGTCGATCAATCTAAAAAAAGATTTTCGAAAAAAGGCTTAGATAAAAATGATAGCGACGGTAAAAGTAAAATTAATTTAGCCAGATTGACAGGCAAAGATAAAAATGATGGTCAAGCGATAACAAAACTACAATCAAAACAAAAACAGCTACTCTCAAATACCATAAAAACGGACAAGACCTATGCCCTCGGCATCGAATTTAAGGCAGACAGATCTAAAAGAATTTTTCCTATTGTTATTGCTAAGGATACATTGCAATTATCAGAAACTAAAAAATTATCATATCAAACACTGAGCATAAATGAATATGACAAAATCGGTATCATTGGTGAAAATGGTTCTGGGAAAAGTAGTTTTATAAATCATATATTAGCTACGAGTGATCTAAAAGATGACTATTTATACATACCTCAAGAGCTTACACAAGAGCAAAGTAAAGAACTTTTTGTCGAGATAAATGACTTGCCAAACGACGTAAAAGGTGAGATATATACCATAATTAGAAAACTCTCATCAGACCCCATAAAACTGCAAGATAGTTTTATCCCAAGTCCCGGAGAGACAAGAAAATTAATGATAGCAAAAGGACTTTTACAAAATCCATCACTGATTATTCTCGATGAACCAACAAATCACATGGATTTAGATTCGATCATTTCACTTGAATCGGCTTTAAAAGAATACAATGGAACAATCCTTATCATCAGCCATGATGAGGCTTTTTTAGATGCGGTTGTGAATGATATTTGGGAGTTTAAAAAGATGAGTGAAGAGTTATATATCATTAATTCTTAAAAAAAAGTAGAAATTAGATATAAATAGACGAATATTTTGTTCTAGAAAATCATCTTTTGATATCGACAAAAATAACATTATTTAAAGGTGCATATTTTGCCATATAACTATATTATTGAACAGGTCAATTCCCTTCCTCCTCTTCCTGAGTCTGTTTTAAAAATTGAAAATCTTTTTGCACAAGGTGATCCAAATATTGATGATCTTATTGCTATTATTGAGAAAGATCCATCTTTAACGGCAGGGATTCTCTCAAAAGTGAATGCTCCGATGTATGGATTTAGCAAAAGTATCGTCTCGATTTTACAAGCAGTTACGCTGTTTGGACATACTCAAATTCGTTCCATTGTTCTTGGTATATGTATTCAAAGAGGGTTTGATATAAATTTATCTCCATACGGTATCACAACTTCGGAGTTCTCAAAAATCTCGATCATGCAAAGTGAATTTATTTTTCAATGGTATATGGCAGTCAATATAAATATAGCAAGAATCGTCACGCCTATCGCTTTTTTGATGGAAACTGGAAAAATTTTAATTGCAAAAGATGTTTTGCAAGATCAAAAAGATCAAGATTTTTACAATGATTTATTGGAATCTAAAGATATATCTTCTGTGGAAAACAAATATGTTGCCATGACCACGGCACATGTGAATGCTCTCATTTTTGAGCATATGAACCTACATGCAAGCTTTTCTGATTCTATGAAATATTTAGATAGTGAGGATGAAGAGATACCAGATGAAATGAAAGATATCGTTTTTCCCTTACATGTAGTCCGCATAGCCATCAATGCTCAAGAGCAATTGACTGAAAACTCAATCAATAAAGCTCTTGAAATACTTCAAAAACATTCTTATAATGAAGAATCGTTTAAACGGGTTGCAAAAAGAATACGTATCAAACATATGGAATAAGTTTTAGATACAATCCGTATTCTTTATCACAATTTACATATTGTTTAGTAAAAAAAAACTTTATGTATGATTGGATTATTTATAAATATAGGATTAGTTCATGAGTCTTTGTCATCTTTATTATAAACATTCAACTTCACATCATGTGAAGGCTATATTGGAGTATTTTAAAAATAGTGTTTCAGTTGATATGAATGTATGTCATGAGATTGATGATTATGATACATATGTTATTGAACTTGAAGAAGTTGATAAAGATATTTCCTTAAAACTAAGAGAGCTATTTAAACAAAAGCTCCACTCTCTTATATACTTTATAGTTCCACAAAAACATAACCTAATGTTTTTCCAACTCTCTTATCTGTTGAATGCAAAAAACTTAATACTTCAAAATATGGACACACAAAAAGCTATAGAAAGAATAGTAGAAGATCAAAAAACTTTTACTGAAAAGACTCTTCAACAACTAGTCGGAAAAGCAGATTTTGCGACACTGAGTTTTATGATTTACAAAAATATGAGCTTAGAACAGGTCAGCAGCAAACTTTTAAAAGATTTTAGATGTGAAACTTTAGAAAGTTATCAAAACACTATTTTAAATCAGCTGGATGTTCAAAGTTTACTGAGTAAAGATGGTGAAATTGAGAGAGCAATTTCTATAAAGAATGGTCCTCCTAAAAAATATAGTGTCACTTGTGTAAGTCTTACAAATAATATAAAAATTCTATATGTTGATGAACTCGGCTCTTTAAAAGAGAGTGCAGTAGATTTGATTTCAAGCAGAATTAATTTTGTAGAGTTACTAAAAGAGAAGCTGTTGCAAAAGGATATAGTCAATAATGGCTTCGATGCAATCACCATAAACATACAAAACTTTGAAAAGTTACAAAACGAGTTAGCGGTTCTTCCTTTAGAAGAGCTATTGATAGATTTACTAGGTTTTATCAAATCAATACTAGAAAAAAAAGTTATTTTTTCAGAGATAGCCATAAATTTTTATGTAATACTTTTTGAGGGAATGAATGACGAAGAGATAAATAATCTAGCTAATAATATCAATGCTCAGATTATAAACTATATCTCGTCTCAAATGTACAAGCCATTAATAGATATGTATACAATGAACCTCAATAGTCTTGATCTTAGTGAGATTCTTTCCACTTTCAATAATATTATGAAAGCAGATTTATCGCAAGAAGAGCAAAACTCTATCAAGATTAAACATATTAGTAAGTTAGAGAGTATTATTGATGAAAAAAGCCTTTTAGAGGATGCTTTTAAATACTCAAGTGAAATTAAACTTTTAAATATTTATCATGGCTTGGTTATAAATACTCCATCTAAAATTCTTAGCATTGCTAAAGACACTATAACCATACGCTTTGAAGCACTGCAAGGGGTCGTTATTAATCTTGATAAAAGAACAATTTTACAATCACCTGTTTTCCTTCATGATATTGAAGCTAGAGTGAAAAAAATAGATTTGGCAAGAAGAATTGTAATGCTAGAAAAATTTAAATTTTTAGATACAAATATCAATGCTAGAAGATATTCAAGAGTTACAACATCAAATAAAACACCAATATCTTTACTTGTAAACGGAGCTAGTTTAAATGGATATATTCTAGACTTATCAATAAAATCAATAGCTATATATACAAAATACATACCACTCATAGATACAATTCAAAATGAAAATGTTTCTCTTGGTTTTAACATGCCAAATCCTAAAGCTGAACTAGGGTTTAGTAGACTTAACGTAGAAGGAAAAGTAACCGCTGTGATTATGGAAAGCACTCAAGATACATGTAAGATTATTTGTGACATAGAAGAGTACAACACACATGATTCTCTTTTGATCCAGTACATATATGACAGACAAAAAGAATTGATTTTAGAGCTTAAAAAGAGTTCGCAATTACATTAGTGTAGAACAATAAAACACTTAAAAACAATAAAAGAAAAATGATATAAACGTTTAGATATAATCGTGTGATTAATTTATAAAGATAGGAAATTTAGTGATTACATTAAAAGAAGCATTATCTCTTAGTAAAGATGAACTGAAAAAATTTAAAGATGAGTTAAAAGCGAAGATCGAGGCTGATCCAGAACTCAACGCGTATATTGATGTTAACAATGTAGGCGAGGGCGTGCCTATCGCTATTAAAGACAATATCCAAGTCAAAGATTGGTCTGTGACTTCAGGCTCAAATATCCTTCAAGGCTACATTTCCCCATATAACGCAACAGTCATCGAGAAGATGCTTTCAGCGGGGCTTAGCCCATTTGGTCGTACAAATATGGATGAATTTGCAATGGGTTCTACAACGGAGAGCAGTTTTTACGGCAAGACTTTAAATCCAAAAAACCGTGATTGTGTTCCTGGTGGAAGTTCAGGTGGAAGTGCGGCGGCTGTGGCTGCAGGTCTTGCGATCGCGGCACTGGGAAGTGACACGGGTGGATCTATTCGTCAGCCTGCAGCATTTTGTGGGATAGTTGGGATGAAGCCGACTTATGGACGTGTAAGCCGTTATGGTTTGGGTGCGTATGCGTCAAGTCTTGATCAGATCGGGCCGATGACACAAAACGTCGAAGATGCGGCGATACTTTATGACATCATCTGCGGACACGATGAAAAAGATTCTACAAGTGCGGACATTGCTTATGAAAAAGTAAGTGATAAGCTTGACGCAACTAGAAAGCTTCGCATTGCAGTACTTCCTGAGTATGTCAAAGATGCAAGTGATGATATACAAAAAGCATACGCTGATACGATTGAAGCATTAAAAGCTGCTGGACATACTATCGTAGAAAAAGAGATGATGAATCCTAAATACGACATCTCAGCATACTATATCACGGCAACTGCGGAAGCGACAACCAACTTAGCTAGATATGATGGTATCCGTTATGGAAACCGTAAAGTCGGTAAAAACCTTGAAGATACTTTCATCAAAACAAGAAGTGAAGGTTTTGGCGATGAAGTCAAACGTCGTATCATGCTTGGAAACTTCGTTTTATCTTCAGGATACTACGATGCTTACTATGTAAAAGCGCAAAAAGTTCGTCATCTTATCAAAGATAACTATGCGAAGATATTTGAAGATGTCGATCTTATACTTTCTCCTGTTGCTCCAACTGTGGCGAATAAATTTGGTGAACTTTCAAGCCCGATAGAAATGTACCTAAGTGATATCTACACTATTTCGGTAAATCTTGCCGGACTTCCTGCTATCTCTTTGCCAGTTGCAAATACACAAAGCGGAATGCCAATAGGACTTCAGTTGATTGCAAAAGCATACGATGAACAAAGACTCTTTGATGGTGCACTTAGCTTAGAAAAACAAATAAACTACAACTCTTAATCTCTCTTTTGAACCTCTTTAATTCCAAGCTTTGAGCTTGGGAAAACTTTTCTTTTTATCATCACAACATTCATTTTTTTTTACAATAATATTTTTGTGAGAATATTAATAAATATGGAGTAGAATGTACGAATTAATAACTTTTTAAACCGAATATTATTATGAAGTGACTTTATAAAAGAAGGTGACTGTTATGGCAAGATGGGATTATACAAAAGATATAGACTATGATTCTATAGATACCACAAAAGTTAAAAAAAACCGATTTCTTTTTTATCTGCTTACGATTGCATCGTTCATTGAAATAACCTCAGAAACTTATGCAAAAAATCTTTCAGACTACTATAGTGACAACCCAGAAGCCGTTAGTTGGATAAATGAAAGTTGGCAAAACGAAGAGGTACAACACGGCAAAGCGTTGAGGGCATATATCTTACATGTATGGCCTGATTTTCTCTGGCAAAAGGCATATGAAAGATTTTTGGAGCTTTACTTGCCGTTTTGTAATACAGATTCGTTTCAGTCTACACGCGCTTTAGAAATGCTTGCAAGGATGATAGTCGAAACGGGGACTTCTACCATGTATAAAGCGTTTGAAAGTTATGCAAAAAGTTTTGATGAACCGATACTAGCAGGTTTGTCACACTACATTTATAAAGATGAGGTTAATCACTACAACTACTTTGACCGCTATTTCAAATACTATAATCAAAATGAAAATCTAGGACGAACAGAGATACTGAAAGTGATCGCGCAGCGCTTGAAAGAAGTCAGCAGTGAAGATGTCGAAATGGGATATCAAAGCATCTATGAAATGGAGCATGAAGGTAAATTTGAACTATCATATTATGAATCATTTAAAAAAGAATTAAACGGACTAGCTAAAAAACATTATCCATATTCAATGGCAATTAAGATGACGATGCAACCGCTAAATCTAAATAAAGCAGTTGAGATGACAATGGTACCGGTCATACGAAGTGCAATTAAAGTATTAGGAATTTGAATATGATTTTGTTCAAAAAAGATTGCAAACGATGGATGAAGATATTTTATTTTAACTCATTTAACAAAAAATAATTTATACTTATCAGCAAAATTTCGTGATTAAAGTTGTTTCAATAAAAGTTATATTCAAACTTTTATTATTTTTTGATAAAATATTTTTCAGATAGAGTATTTGGAGTCATTAGATGTTGGATATAGAAACATGCAAAAAAGTTGAACGTGCTCATCAGGAATGGTTGGTTGCGCTTGATTCGTCTAAAGATGCGATTTTTATGCATGACAGTGAATTTAATATTTTACGCTGTAATAAAGTATATCAACAGTATGCAGGAGTTTCGTTTGATGAAATCATCGGTCGTAAATATTATGAAATCTTCCCAAAAACTGATGCTCCATCTTATGGTTGTCTAGAAGGAGTTAAAAATCCTGGTGCTGAAGGACATGAAGAAGAGTTACATGTAGGTGATACTATCTTCCGTTCATTAGCTTATTCTATAGTGGATAACGAGGGAAAATATCTCTATTCAATGCACACATTCGAAGATATCACAAAGTATAAAAGTATGGAAAAAGAGCTACGTGAAAGCGAGGAAAAATTTCGTAGTATCACTACTTCCGCACAAGATGCTATTTTTGTGCTAGATAACAAAGGAAATATATCTTATTGGAATAAAGCAGCTGAAACAATATTTGGTTATTCTGAGAAAGAGGTAATAGGCCAAAATTTACATGAGCTAATCACACCAAAACGTTTTATAGAAGCTCATAAAATCAATTTTAAGAATTTTATAGAAAGTGGAGAAAGTACTGCTGTAGGCAAAACAATTGAATTGGCTGCTTTAAGAAAAGATGGGATGGAGTTTCCCATTGAGCTATCATTATCTGCAGTTAAGAGAAATGGTGCATGGAATGCTATAGGTATTTTACGAAATATAAGTGAACGTAAAGAGGCTGAAAAGAGGATTCATGATGAGCAGATATTTTCAGAAACTTTGATTCAAAGCATACCTGGTATCTTTTTTCTTTTAAACCAAAATGCTGAGATTTTACAATGCAATAAAAAACTTGAAGAATTGCTGGGATTATCTTTAACAGAGATCTTGGGAATAAATGCACTTTCATTCATTTATGAGGATGATAGAGAATACTCGACGCAAAATCTTCAAAAAGCATTTGAAACAGGTTCGGCATCTGTAGAGGTTCGTTTAATTTTGACAAACGGTGTCCGTGACTATATTTTGACAGGCAATAGAGTTCAAACAAAGTTTGGGGTCAATGTCCTTGGTATCGGTGTGGATATTACAGAGCGCAAAAAAGCAGAGAAAGAACTAAAACGTGTAAATCGTGCTCTAAGAACATTGTCAGCGGGAAACTTGGCGCTTGTAAAAGCTACAAAAGAAGATGAGTTGTTACATACTATTACAAATGTGATCGTGGAAAAAGGAGGTTATGCTTTGGCCACAGTTGTGTATGCTGATGACAACATAGAAAAAAGTATGACACTAAAAGCGTGGTCAAGTAAAGATATAGATTATTTTTATGATGGGAGTTTGAGCTGGGGTGAAAAAGGGGATGGAAAATTACCGTCGATAACAGCTATACAAAGCAGTAAAACAGAGATTTGTAAAGATATTGAAAATGGGACACGATATAAACCGTGGAAAGATGCATGTAAAGCACATAGTTTTACCTCCAATATAGCGCTTCCTCTTATTGATAAAGATAAAGTTTTTGGTGCTTTGAGTATCTATGCATATCAAAAAGATTCATTCGACACAGACGAAGTTCATCTTTTAGAAGAGTTGACAAATGATCTTGCCTATGGCATTATGAACCTGCGTACTCATGTAGAGCATGAAGGTCATCTTCTTTTATTACAGCAAAGTTTGGAACAGTCTATTCAAGCAATTGCAGCTACAGTCGAATCTCGTGATCCATATACGGCAGGGCATCAACGCCGTGTAGCAGAACTCGCAACGGCAATCGCTAAAGAAATGAATCTCTCTGATAATGAGATTCAAGGTATTCATTTCGCTTCTATCATTCATGACTTAGGAAAAATTCATGTTCCCTCAGAGATACTTTCAAAACCGGGAAAACTCAATGAATTTGAATATAAACTTATTCAGATGCATCCACAAACGGGTTATGACATACTTAAAGATATCAAATTTCCATGGCCGATCGCAAAGATAATTTTACAACATCATGAAAAAATCGACGGAAGTGGATATCCACAAGGACTAAAAGGTAATGAGATATTATTAGAATCCAAGATTGTCGCTTTGGCGGATGTCGTAGAAGCGATGTCCTCGCACCGTCCATATCGTCCCTCTGTTGGGATCGATGCGGCCTTGGATGAGATCAGACATGGACGCGGAAGTAGCTATGAACCCTCGGTTGTAGATGCATGTCTTGAGCTGTTTGAGAAAGAAAATTTTACATTTAGCAGTACGTTTTAAATATACTGCCTTATTCTCTTTACTTTTTTTTAACCACAAAAAAGTTATAATCGCACAATTACTATAATAACAACTTTTACTCAACATAAGGATATCCGTATGAAAATTCGTAAACGCGCCCTCACGTTTGAAGATGTACTTCTTGTACCACAATACTCAGAAGTTTTACCAAAAGAGGTAAACTTAGAAACGAAACTTACAAAAAATATTACGCTTAATATCCCTATGGTTTCAGCGGCGATGGATACTGTGACTGAATATCGCGCAGCTATTGCTATGGCTAGACTTGGCGGAATCGGGATTATTCATAAAAATATGGATATTGAAACACAGTGCAAACAAGTAAAAAAAGTAAAAAAATCTGAGAGTGGAATTATCATAGATCCAATCTTTGTTCATCCAGATGCTACACTAGGCGATGCAGATGCGCTTATGAAAGAGTATAAAATCTCAGGTGTCCCTGTTGTAGATGGACACAACAAACTTCTTGGAATTCTTACAAACCGTGATATGCGTTTTGAAAAAGATATGCGTAAAACTGCAGAAGAAACAATGACAAGAATGCCTTTGATTACTGCAAAAAAAGGGATATCACTAGATGAAGCTGCAGATATTATGCATAAAAACAAGATTGAAAAATTGCCTATTATCGATGAAGATGGATTTTTAAAAGGTCTTGTGACAATAAAAGATATCAGAAAACGTATCGAATATCCAAATGCAAATAAAGATGATTTTGGAAGACTTCGCGTTGGTGCAGCTATTGGTGTTGGTCAGTATGATCGTGCAAAAGCGCTTGTGGATGCTGGCTGTGATGTTTTAGTTCTTGACTCTGCGCATGGGCACTCAAAAGGTATTATCGACACGGTTAAAAAAATCAAAGAAACACTTGCTGTTGATATTATCGCTGGCAACATCGCAACTGCTGAGGCTGCTGAAGCACTTATCTTGGCTGGTGCAGATGGTGTAAAAGTTGGTATTGGACCGGGTTCTATCTGTACGACTCGCATCGTTGCGGGTGTTGGTGTTCCACAAATATCTGCAATCGATGAGTGTGCAGAGATGGCAAGAAAATATGGAGTACCTGTTATCGCTGATGGCGGTATCAAGTACTCTGGAGATATTGCAAAAGCTTTAGCGGTTGGAGCTAGCTGTATTATGGCTGGTTCACTTCTTGCAGGAACTGAAGAATCTCCAGGTGAAACTATCATGTTTCAAGGCCGTCAATACAAATCATACCGCGGTATGGGAAGTATAGGTGCCATGCAACAAGGCTCGACTGACAGATATTTCCAAGAGGGAACAGCGGCTGATAAACTTGTACCTGAGGGAATCGAAGGGCGTGTACCATTTCGTGGAAGTATCGCTGGAATTGTCCATCAGATGATGGGCGGACTTCGCTCTTCGATGGGATACTGCGGAAGTAGCAGTATAGAAGATTTCTGGGAAAAAGCTGAATTTGTAGAGATTACAGCTGCCGGTCTTAAAGAGAGTCATGTTCATGATGTTATCATTACGCAGGAAGCTCCAAATTACCATATTTAATGCTTAAAAATCCTTTACATGTAAGGTACGCCGGATTTGGCGTGCGCCTTGTAGCCTCATTATTAGACACTCTTTTTTTAGCGCTTCCAGTTGCAATAATTATCTATTTTCTAAGTGATGGTGATTGGTTTGATTTTGCTGCATATCAGCAAAATATTCTTTACGCATTGAGTGGAAATGCTCAGGCGGCACTGTCACATCAACCCAAAACTTCTTTCTCTTGGGAAATCATTTTTAAAATATCTGTTTTAGTTGTGACTATTTTATTTTGGGAGAAATGGCGCGGAGCTACTCCTGGTAAAAAAATAGTCAAAATTAAGATTGTAGATGCAAAAACATTAGATGATATAACCAATAAGCAAGCCATAACAAGATCGCTTGGTTATATCATCTCAACAATTCCATTTTTACTTGGTTTTTTTATGGTAGTATTTAGAAAAGATAAAAGAGCGTTTCACGACTTATTGGCTGAAACAGCTGTTATATATGATGAAGATAAAGGAAAAATATGAAAAGAATAGTTATAAAAGTAGGAAGCGGTGTACTGACCGAGTCAAACAATATAGCCAAAGAAAGAATGTTAAAGTTAGTTGAGTTTATCTCAGATGTCAAAAAAATATATGATGTGATTTTAGTAACATCAGGGGCTGTTGCTGCGGGATATACTGCCCTAAAACTAGATAGAAAAAAACAAATCAGTAAGAAAGTGTTGGCCGCAGTTGGACAGCCTTTACTTATGAGCAGTTATAAAAATAAATTTGATATCTTTGAGATCGAAATATCTCAAATTCTTTTAACAGAAGATGATTTTGACTCAAGAAAAAGAACAGAGATTTTCAGACAGATAATTGACACGACTCTATCTAGCCATATTCTGCCTATTATAAATGAAAACGATATATCAACAACTCCAGATCAAGTTTTTGGTGATAACGACCAGCTTTCAGCGCATGTGGCACACTATACTCATGCTGATATGCTTGTCATATTAAGTGATATAGACGGTTACTATGATTCTGATCCTCATGGAAACAGTGAAGCAAAAATTTTAAAAGTAGTTAGTAGTATTGAACAAAGTGCATTAGAAGCAACGCATACACCAAATAATGAGTTTGCAACAGGTGGAATAGTTACAAAACTAAAAGCGGCTAAATATCTTCTAGATCACAACGAGGAGATGTTTTTATGTAGCGGATATGATCTTGCTGCTGTAAAAGATTTTTTAATCGATGGTGTTCATAATAAGGGTACATTGTTTAGCAGAAAAAGCAAATAAAGAAAGATTTTGAAAAGAGACTATAGTTTTCATGTTATTTTTCTTTTTTGTAAAGAACTTTTGTGTATTATATAGAAATTAATTTTTTGTAAGGCATGTGTATGAATAAAAAGATCAAAAAAGTACTTATAGCAAACAGAGGCGAGATTGCTTTAAGAATTATCAGAGCTTGTAAAGAGTTAGATGTTACGAGTGTGGCAATATTTTCAGAAGTCGATGTTGATGGTATTTGGGTAAGAAAAGCGGATGAGTGTTATCCACTTATGGGAGATCCTATCCGTGCATATTTAGACTATGATAAGATCATTTCTTTAGCAAAAAAAGCGGGCTGTGATGCAATCCATCCTGGATACGGCTTTTTATCTGAAAGTGCTGAATTCGCACAAGCTTGTGTAGACAACGGTATTATTTTTATTGGACCAAAAGCTGAGCATATTGCACTCTTTGGTGATAAAATGGCTTCAAAAGTAGCCATGAAAGCTGTTGGTGTTCCTGTACTTGAAGGTACTGATGAACCTGTATCGGATATCCAAGAGGGAGAGAAAATCTCTAGAGAGATCGGTTTTCCTGTTATCATTAAGGCGGCGTTTGGCGGCGGCGGAAGAGGGATGAGAATCGTTCGTGAAGAGAAAGATTTTAAAGAACTTTATGAATCTGCAGCAAATGAGTCGAAAAAATACTTCGGTAGAGATGAAATGTTTATCGAGAAATATGTTGAAAATCCAAGACATATCGAAGTTCAGATTATTGCTGACAAATACGGTAATGTTCTTCACTTAGGCGAAAGAGATTGTTCTATTCAAAGACGTCACCAAAAAGTGATCGAAATTGCTCCATCTCCATTACTCAATAATGATACAAGAAAAGAGATCTTTAGAATTGCAACAAAAGCGATGTTTAAACTTGGATATGAGAGTGTTGGAACTATCGAATTTTTAGTTGATGCGGAAGATAACATCTACTTTATCGAGATGAATACAAGAGTTCAAGTTGAGCATCCTGTAACAGAAGTGATTACCGGTGTTGATATCATTCAAAGAATGATCGAGATCGCTGAGGGTGATAAACTGATTTTCTTACAAGAAGAGATCAACTTTAGAGGATATGCAATCGAATTTAGGATCAATGCAGAAAATCCAAAACTAAAATTCATGCCATCGTCTGGAACGATCACAAATTATATGACTCCTGGTGGTCCGGGTGTTAGACTTGATACAAGTATGTATGCAGGTTATAAAATTCCAGCTAACTATGACTCTATGATTGGTAAGCTCATTGTTTGGGCACTTGACTGGGAAGGTGCTGTTAAAAAAGCGAGACGTGCACTTGATGAATTTTATGTTGAAGGGGTACCAACAAATATTCCTCTACACAGACAAATTGTTAGAGATTTAGATTTTATCGAAGGTAGATTTAATACAAGCTACTTAGATCATAAACTTGAAAAATTTAATCTTGACGCCATCAACAATATGGAAGAAGAAGAGCAAAAAATGGCTCATATTACTAAACTTGTTGAAACGATTAAAGCAAATAATATTAGCGTAAGACATTAAAACTATCCCTTTTTGGGATAGTTATTTTTGTGGTATCAAAATACTCAAAACTTCCTTTTTTAAACTCCTTTTCCATTTCCAGATTTGCCCTTAAGTGATTTTAGATAAAATAATAAAAATTTATAAATTAAAAGGTATTTTCTATGAAACAACAAACACAAGCCTTACATGTAGGCTATAATAAAGACTCCGAGCGCACAATGGCGGTGCCAATTTATCAAACTACTGCATATGAATTTCGTGATTCTGAACATGCGGCAAACCTTTTTGCTCTTAAAGAACTGGGAAATATATATACACGTTTGAATAATCCGACTACTGACGTTTTTGAAAAACGTTTTGCGGCACTTGAAGGCGGCGAAGCGGCTCTTGCGACGTCAAGCGGAATGAGTGCTATTTTTTATGCCATAGCAAACTGTGCTGAAGCTGGAGATAACATCGTCTGTGCTTCTCAGCTTTACGGCGGAACATTGTCGCTAACTGCTCATACATTGAAGCGTTTTGGTATCGAAGCGAGATTTTTTAATGTCCACAATCCAGAAGAAATTCATAAACTTGTAGATGAAAAAACAAAAGTAATCTTCTTTGAAACATTGACAAATCCAAGTATAGATGTGGCAGATATCTCAGCTATTACGAAGATAGCAGATCAGTACAATATCATAAGTGTTGCTGATAATACTGTTGCAACACCGATAATATGTCGTCCGTTCGAGTACGGCGTTGATGTTGTTGTTCATAGTGCGAGTAAATACACAACAGGTCAAGGTCTTGCAATAGGTGGAATTTTAGTAGAGAGAAAAGGGCTTTTAGAAAAGATAAAAGCAAATCCTAGATATGTACATTTTAACGAGCCTGACCACTCTTATCACGGTCTTGTGTATGTGGATGTGCCGCTTCCACTCTTTACACTTCGCGCACGTTTAAGTTTGCTTCGTGATCTTGGTGCAGTTGTTTCTCCATTTAACTCGTGGTTGTTTATTCAAGGAATCGAGCATCTTTCTCTTCGCATGAGAGAACACTCAAAAAATGCTCTTGCTCTTGCTGAGTATTTAGAGTCTCATCCAAAAGTGAAAAAAGTGAACTATCCAGGATTAAAGAGTAATTCAAATTATGCAAATGCGATGAAGTACTTTAAAAATGGTGAATGTAGCGGACTTTTAAGTTTTGAACTAGAGAATTTTGATGTTGCTATTAAAGTAGTAGATGCTACAAAACTTTATTCTTTAGTTGTCAACATCGGTGACTCAAAATCTATCATTACACATCCAGCTTCTACGACGCATCAACAACTGAGCCCTACAGAGCTCGATGCTTGTGGCGTTCCAGCTGGACTTATCCGTATTAGTTGTGGACTTGAGGATATAAGTGATTTGATTGAAGATATAAAACAAGCGTTAGATGCATAAAAAATTCTATTAAGAAGGGTTTGTAAACATTAAAATCAGTATAGATTATAATGTATTACATTCTCAGCTTTTCCAAAGTGATATCCTTGTAAAAGATCTACTCCCGCCTGGGTGACAATATCTGCAATTTCTTTTGAACTTACATACTCGGCGACCGTCTTAATCTTTGCCATTTTCGCATAAGCTACAATGAGTGATAAAATCATCTTTGCATTATCATCTGTTTCTACATTATTTATTATGGAACCGTCTATTTTGATAAAATCTGCATCGAATTTTAAAAGATGAGAAAAATTCGAATATCCTGATCCAAAATCATCTATAGCTATCAGAGCACCATAATTTTTAGCCATTTTGATAAAGTTATTTAATACTTCGTAATCTTCTATCTCTTCTGATTCTAAAATTTCAAAAGTAATTTTTGGTCCAGTATGCATTTTCAATCTCGTCTCTATATAGTTCAAAAGTTCAGTAGAATGAATGTTTTCGTATGTAAGATTGACAGAAACTTCTACATCTGCTTGCGTGGAAATAGCAAAAGATTTTTGAAGAATTTGTTTGGTAAAACTGTTAAAGAAACTACTCTTTCTGGCAATATCTAAAAAATCTTTTGTTTCAAGAATATTTCCAGTATTGTCAATCACTCTGGCTAATGCTTCATATTTCATAGTTATATGTGAATGTGCATCTACGATGGGTTGAAGAAATGGTTCAATACGTCCATCCTCAAGAGCTTCTTTAAAAGTGGTAAGTTGTTTTATATTTTTAATGTGTAGCTCTTTAGCATCGATGATCTTATCATAGACATAAAAGCCTTTATGTCTCTTTTTGGCCTCTTTAAGCGCTAAAGAAGTCTGGCTTAACAATTCCTCTGCGCCATATGCTACACCAATAGTAAAGTTTATAACTATATCGTTTACGATGAAATTATCTTCTGAAAGGAAAGTAAATTCAATTAATGATTTGTACTTATCAAAAAGATTTTTGTCTTCGACTAAAATGAGATACTGATCCACGGGCAATTTATATAAAGTCACATTATCGTTTGCAATATACTCTTTAAGCAGTAAAGATATTTTATACAATATCTCATCACCGATCTCTTCTCCATAAAGTTCGTTGAGAAGAGACATATCTTTTATATCAAGAATGATGGACATTAATTCAGTGTGGTTATTATTTAATTTTTCAAGGAGTTTTTGTCTGTTTGGAAGATGTGTTATCTGGTCTGTAGAATAAAATGCTAAAAGTTTTTTATTTTTAATCACTTCTGTAATATCTTGTCGAATGGAGATATATTCTAAAATCTTTCCGTCTTCGTCTTTGATCGGGCAGATTGTAGAATTGACATAATAACTAGTCCCATCTTTCTTTTTGTTTTTGATGATTCCCTGCCAAACATTGCCACTCGATATAGTTTTCCACATCGATTCAAAAACTTTTGCAGGCATATCAGGATGTCGTAGGATGGAATGATTTTTTCCTAATAATTCACTTTCGTCATAACCTGTAATATCGCAAAAAAGTCCATTTACATACGTTATAAGACCATCGATATTTGCTTTAGAAAATATACTGCTAGCATCAACGGCACCTTTATACTGCTGAAGTAGTGAATCTTTGTCCATTTTATTATCCTGCTAGATATGAATTATTTTGATTATAGCATAAGTTCATTTTCCTTATGAGTAAAGTGTAAAGTTTATAAAATTGAATTAGTATTAAGCCGTTTTCGCTAAAATAACATAATTATTTATTTGGAGAAGAGTAGCGTTGTCATTGAATTTACAAACACATACAGAACATTTTACCAATCCTCTTTACCTAGAAAGCGGACGTATTTTAGAGCCTTATGATATCACTTATGAAACATATGGAACTCTAAACGAGGATAAAAATAATGTGATTGTAGTTTGTCATGCGCTCACAGGTTCGCATCATGCCGCTGGACTTTACGAAGGTGAAAACAAAGCTGGCTGGTGGGATGGGCTTATCGGTCCAAATAAAGCTGTCGATACGAATAAATATTTTGTTATCTGTACCAATGTTATCGGGAGCTGTTTTGGCTCTACTGGCCCTATGTCTCCGATGTACCCTCACCATGAACCTTATCGTTATAAATTTCCAGTTGTTTCTATCAAAGATATGGTAAAAGCACAGCGTATTCTTTTTGACAGACTTGGCATTCATGAAGTTGAAGCGATCATTGGCGGTTCTATGGGCGGTATGCAAGCATTGCAGTTTGCCATCAACTATCCAAATTTTGCAAAAAAAGTTATCTCCATGGCGGCAACTTACGCAACGCAAGCTTGGGCGATAGCTTTTAATAAGGTGGCAAGTGAAGCGATTTTAAAAGATCCTGATTTTAAAGATGGAAACTATAATCCAAAAGATATCCAAGAAAATGGTCTCAGTGGAATGGCGATAGGGCGTATGGCAGGGCACATCAGCTTTTTATCTCATCATTCTATGGCTGAGAAGTTTGGACGTGAATACAAAAGAAATGATGGACTTTTTGAGCTTTTTGGAAAGTTTCAAGTTGAGTCGTATTTAGAATATAATGGTCAAAATTTTACAAAATGGTTTGATCCGCTGACTTATCTTTACATCACAAAAGCGATCAATATTTTTGATCTTGCTCGTGGATACGATTCTCTTGATGAAGCTTTAAAAAACGTTACATGTAAGCTTCATCTCATCGGCTTTAAGAGTGATATGTTATTTCAAAGCCAAGAGATGAAAGTGATAGGCGATACTTTAAAAAATATCGGCAATACAAATCACAACTACTTGGAAGTGGATAGTGATTATGGGCATGATGCCTTTTTAGTTGAATTAGACAAATTTGATACTTATGTAAAAGAGGTGCTCGATGGCAAAGAATGATTTTGAAACAAAACTAGACAACTCTAAAAAGATTTTGGAAACTTTGATGAATCCTGAGATTACACTCGAAGAGAGTGTTAAGGCGTATGAGAGTGGAATGAAAGAGCTTCAAGATGCACAAAAACTCCTTGAAACTGCGCAGATAAAAATCCAAGAGATAAAAGTAGCGCAATGATAGCCGCAGTTTTACAGCTTCCTTCCATTGGAATGAGTTCGACAAAGCTTTATCATTATGTTCGCATCGCGCATAAGAAAAATGTGAAAGTTCTGGTTTTAGGCGAGTATCTTTTAAACTCTTTTTTTAAAGAGCTTGAAACGATGTCGGTTGCTATGATCAAAGAGCAGTCAGAACATCAAACTAAGATATTAAAAGAGCTTTCTTTGACATATGCTATGACGATTATCGCTCCGCTTATTATCGTGAAGAAAAAACAGCTTTACAAATCTATAGTCAAATTTTCTCCAACTTCTACTTCTTACTATTATCAACAAGTCTTAATCAACTATCCACATTGGAATGAAGCAAAGTTTTTTGCTAATGAGACGACCTTTTTAAAAGCACCAATGGTATTTAGTGTAGAGGGTTTTAGGTTCGCCGTGATGAGTGGATTTGAGATGCATGTAGATAAACTTTGGGCTATGGCATCACACAAAAATGTAGATGCCGTTATCGTACCGAGTGTTTCGACCTTTGAATCTGCATTAAGATGGAAAAATCTTGCGCAGATGAGAGCCTTTACTCATAACTGCTACGTGCTTCGAGCAAATAGAATAGGGGAGTATAAAGAAAATGAGTACACATGGCAGTTTTATGGAGATTCATTTTTGATCGATCCCTCAGGTGAAGTTGTCAATGAACTTGGCAATAAGGAAGAATTGATGATCGTAGAGATGTCACACTCAGATGTCAGAGAAGCAAAGAGAAACTGGGGTTTTAGAGAACTTAATACAAGATACTAGCTTACATGTAAAGGATATAAAATGATGCAATTTTTTCATCGTCAAATTCAGCTTTGGGGCGAGGATACACAACGCTCTTTACAAGAAAAAAAGATCGTTATTATCGGGTGTGGCGGACTTGGTTCCTCTCTATCCTTTGCTCTGGGTGCAAGTGGAATAGGTGAGATACATTTAGTCGATTTTGATGAAGTAAG
This sequence comes from Campylobacterales bacterium, assembly GCA_038205935.1. Taxonomy (GTDB): domain Bacteria; phylum Campylobacterota; class Campylobacteria; order Campylobacterales; family Sulfurimonadaceae; genus Hydrocurvibacter. The sequence continues at coordinate 19,371 of JBBRBK010000012.1, read as the reverse complement.
TATTCATAATATCCATCGCCAAATCGCTTTTAAAATGGGTGACGAAGGTAAAAATAAAGCCTCAGTAAATGCCGAGATTATGAGACAACGATGCCCCTTTGTTAAAGTCGTTGAACATGAATGTACCTTTAAGAACTTTAAAGAAAAAAATATCGCAGTCGATCTCATTATAGATGGGACTGATAATCTTCCAACACGCGGCGAAATCAATACTTATGCAAAAAGTGTCAATACTCCGTGGATTTATGGAAGCGTAGAAGCTTATAACGGACAGGTTTGTTTTTTTGATGAGGCTTCATTTAATGATGTCTTTAAAATTACGCAAAAGACACCCGCAGGTATTACAGGGCCTATTGTGATGCATATAGCTTCACTTCAAGCAAATCTAGCTTTGCGATATTTAGCTGGGCTTAGTGTCAAAAAAGATTTTTTATACTATCTCTTTTTTAACGAAGATGGCGAGTTTGTCACACAGAAGTTCTCGCTTCCAAAGGGATGAAAATACTCATAGTAGAGGATGATGCAAACATTCTCTCTTTTTTAAGCAGAGGTCTTGTCGAATCCAATCACATAGTGACAACTGCTATGGATGGCGAAGAGGGTGAATACCTCGCTCTTACAAACAGTTATGATGTCATCATTCTAGACTGGATGCTTCCTCACAAAAATGGCATAGATCTTCTTCAATCAATCAGAGAAAAAAACATTATAACTCCGGTACTTATGCTCAGTGCCAAAGGAGAAATCAAAGATAAGATCTTTGGTTTAAAACATGGTGCTGATGATTACCTCAGTAAACCTTTCTCATTTGAAGAGCTTGAAGCGAGGCTTGAGTCGTTATACAGAAGAGGTTTGACGCAAGGAAATAATAGTTTTGCCTTCGGAGATTTAATCATAGACATAGATAAAAAAAGTGTCATCAAAGATACGCAAACAGTGACTTTGAGCCTCAAAGAGTATGAACTTTTGCTCTTTCTCATCAAACATAAAAACGCCATTGTCTCCAATGCTATGATAGAAGAACAGCTTTGGGGAGATGAGGAATACAACAATAGCAATGTCATCCAAGTTACTATCTATAATCTGAAAAAGAAGATTGGAAAAGAGTTGATAAAAAATCAGCGAGGTTTAGGATATATGCTTGAAATCAAATAGTCTAAAACGAAAGCTACTTTTGTGGTTTGGTGGAGTCACCGCTTTTATACTTTTACTTTTTAGCCTCTCTTTTTATTATTTTCTCAGTAACAGTATCAACGATAATATCAAAATACAACTCCAGAATCAAGCAGTAGATATAGAAAACAGTTTTGATACTCAAAAAAATATAGCTGCAACTTTTGCCATCATAGACCATCATAAAGTAACATATAAGAGTGCTGATTTTGATCTTCAAAATATAGATTTTTATCTAAAAAATAGCCACTCTTTTTTTATCCTAAATAATGAAACAAATTCTGAAGATATTAATGCGCTTTATGTCTATAAAGGTAAAAAATATTCTATTGCCATATATAAAAAAAATATCGATAACAAAGTCGAAGATCTTGTTACTACACTGCTTATTTTAAACCCTATCTTGCTTTTACTTCTTATATTTATGGCTTCAAAAATGATAGATAAAATCTTAAAGCCTATTCATAACGTTATAAAAACAGCAAAAGAGATCTCTGTCAATAATTTTTCAAGCACGATCCCTCGTCCAAAAGAAGATGATGAGATAAGAGAACTCATCGACTCTTTTAATGCGATGATAGAACGGCTTAAAGAAGGAGTCGATGCCTTAGATAGATTTAATTCTGATGTTTCTCACGAGCTAAAAACTCCCTTGACAGTCATTCTCGGCGAGATAGAAGTCACGCTGCGAAAACAAAGAGAGAGCCATGAGTATGAAAAAAGTATGCGAACTATCCATCATGAGACTTCTCAGATACAAAAGATAGTAGAAAATCTGCTTCTTTTGACAAGATATACAAAAGAGAATATTGCAGACTCTTTTGAGCTTTGTTCTCTTGATGAGATACTCTTGCATGTAAGCGAAAAATACTCCAAGAAATTAAGCGAAAAAAATATTGCTCTCATCATAGATAAAATTGAGAAAATCAGCATGTTGGCCAACGCTTCATTGATAACTTTGATTTACTCAAATCTCCTCGATAATGCAATCAAATATAGTGAAACAAATACAAAAATTCATCTCTCTCTTTATAAAAATGAAGCTATTCATTTTATCATCGAAGATGAAGGAATTGGGATAGCACAAGAACAATTATCAAAGATAACCCAAAGATTTTATAGAGTCGATGAGTCTAGAAACAAAAAGATTGAAGGTTTTGGTCTTGGACTTTTCATCGTTAAACAAAGTGTAGAACTTCATAATGCAATTATGCATATCAACTCAACATTAGATAAAGGTACAAAGGTAGAGATACTTTTTTAACTCCTTTCATTTATTTTTCATTTTCATCTTCTACAATCAAACACTTAAAACTTTTGGAGATTGTTATGAAAAGAAAAAATAAATTGTTGGTGGTATCTGTTATGATATCTTTGTTCTCTACTTGTGCTTTAAATGCTGCTACTGCTTCAACTACTAATCATCGTTTAGATGGACTGAAAGCGCAAAAAGCAACCGCTCTTCTTTCCTTAGATAAAGTCCTTTCTCCCTTTGAAGATATCACTGAGTACTCCATCGATCAGAATCAAAAAGGTTTATTAAACTCTGTAAATCAAATAAAGAAACTACAAGCTGATAAGACTTTTCAAGAAAATATTGAACAAAAGAGTATGAAGGAACTAGATCAAAAAATAGCTCTTTTAAACAAGTTTATCAGTGAAAAAAACTACGCCAAGAGTTCTTTGGTATCGACTGAGATTTTTAAATATAACATCGATCACTTTAAGTTGCGTGAGAGCGTAAAAGAACAAATAGATATAGAAAATCTTGATTATATGGGATTTGAAATAATCGCTCTTACAAATCAAAATGATATCGACTATGCGAAGATAAATCAGATTCTCTTGCAAGCAAAAAAAAGTTGGGGAGTTTTTAGCAGTAGAGTCAAAGATAAAAATATGGTAGATGCTTTTGCTTTACTTTTAAGCGGACTCGATACAAGTATAAAACAAAAAAACAATCCAATAATAAAAACGTTTGCTAATCTAGATCTAGCGCTTGTAGATGTTCTAGAAAAGCAATTCCAGTAATGGAAGGAGAGTTTAAATGTTTAAAAAAATAGTATTTTTAACCTTTTTTTGTATAACGCTAAACGCAGATGAAACTATTTTAAGTTTTTATAAATCTGCTCTGCAAAATCTGCAATATGACAAGAGCTATAATCTTTACAAAGAGTCAAACTCTTTGCAAAAAAGTGCAGTGAGTAGAAATAGATTTGCAAGTTTTGCTTTGGATGCAGGTTATATCAGCACAAAAGCAGTCAGACTTTCAAACACTTTCACTACTGCCAATATTGCCCTTAGCGACAGCATCGATATCTTTGGAAAAAGCAGTTATAAGATAGAGGAGCTTTCTTTACATCTTCAAGAGAATAAAACGCTTTTAAATATCCAAAAAGAAAAACTTTTCACCTCTTTAGTCACGATGATAAGCGCATATCAGGAGATACAAGAGAAACTTGCTTTACATGTAAGCCTTTTGGATGAGCAACAAAAGATCTTCGATAGACTCAGTTTATTAAACAGATCTGGGACTGTCTCAGATATGGATCTTTTAAGATTTAAAAATACACTGACGCTATTAGAGACACAAATAGTAGATGAACAAAATAGCGTTCTAAAGATGAGACAACAGCTCCATAACTACGCTCAGAATCAGGCTATTCCATCACTTCATGATACGACGGTTGCATCCACAAAAGAGCAGTATCTTCACCAAGACCAAAATCTTAAACTGAGTGATATAGCAGCTTTGCGCTTGAGAAATCAGTCAGATTCGCTCTCTCACAGTTATCTGCCCGATCTAGTAGCCGCAACTGCGTACCAAAAGATAGATGATCCAACAGCAAATGGAGATAACTACTCATTTGATCTGAGTTTGCATATTCCACTTTCAAGTGGTGACTTTAAACAAAGTGAAGCGTTAAAAGCTGAGGCTCTTTCTGTAAAATCTAATGATGTAGAATATAAAATTCAAAGAGAAAATGAGTACCTTGAGAGAATACAAACGATAGAAAGTACATCACAACAGTTGAAAATTCTTGAAGATAATCTCGGCGACTATCAGCACAGTGAAGATGTTATTAAAGTTGCTTATCTCAAAAAATATGTGGACTTTAACACCTACATGCAAGTCCTTACACAGACACTCAGTATAAAAGAGCAGATCATACAGATGAAATATCAAAAAAATAGAGAAACGATATTATTAAATACTATCGCATCAGGAGCAATTTATGAATAAAATATTTTTTTTAGCACTTAGTTTTGTAGCATCACTATACGCTTCAATTCAAGAAAGTCATGTCCAAGTGAGCGTTGTTACACCAATGAATTCGGATATGAATATCCAAATAGATGTGCAGGCTATTAGCGAAGCTACAAGCTCTTATGTCGTAAATACTCCCTTTGATGGAGTCCTTCATACTCGTGTTTTAAATACGCAAAAGGTCAAAAAAGGTCAAGTGATAGCAACCATAGAAAACACACAGATGGGCAATAAAAAAGAAACTGCCAAATATAATCTTCTTGTGGGAAAAAAACAGCTTGAAGTCGAGGCAAAAAAACTACGAGCCTCTCATGAGATGCTTAAACTCGGAGTCATAAGTAGCAATGACTATCTCACGCAAGAATCAATGCTCAATGAGAAAAAGATAGCTCTTTCAAATGCAAAAAGTGAATTTGTAAATGTAGACGGCTTAATGAAAAAAAGTATTATAACAGCGCCAGTCAGCGGATATATTTCACAGCTTCAAGCTGATGGTGGTTATCTCACATACGCAAGTCCGATTTGTAAAATTGAAAATGAAAATGTACATGTAAGGCTTTTTGTACCACTTTACTATGTTAAAAATCTTAAAATTGGACAAAATGTTGCCTTACATGTAAGCGGTAATACACTCCAAGCAAAGATTTCACAAATCCTCTCTACTACGACAAATAATCTTGTAGATGTCATAGCTACAACCAAAGAGAGTATGCAAACAGGACTGAGCCTTGAAGCAAGCATTCAGATGCAGAGTAAAAGCGGATGGATTATTCCAAAAGATTCTATCGTCCTTGTGCAGAATCGTCCAGCTATTTATATTATCCAAAATCATATCGCTCATCTTCATTTTGTGGACGTCCAAAAAGATATGATCAATAAAGTTTTGATCGTCGACCACCTAAATAAAGATGACAAGATTGCTTTGGAAAACTCTTATATGCTTGAAGAAGGTACTGTTGTCGAGGTCAAAAAATGAAAGGAAAGACTTTTTTTCTTTATATCTTAAAAAATAAGTTAGCTATTTTACTCGTTATTATATTGCTTGCATTACTTGGTTATAAGCTTTCTTCATCGATTCCAAAAGGGGTCTTGCCAAATGTCTTTTTCCCTCGCATCGAAGTGGATATAGAAAATGGTTATTCACCGATACAGCAGATGCTTTTTTCCGTTACAAAACCAAGCGAAGAGGCTTTAAAAACTGTTTCAAATGTTGAAAAGATCGTTTCAAGCACTTCCATAGGTTCTACAACTATCAGCTTAAACTTTAACTGGAATATTGATCCAAATCTAGCCTACCAACTTGTCCAAGCGCGCATTGCAGATATCAAAAATCGTATTCCTAAAGATGCAGTTATTACCATCCGCCAGTCCACGCCAAGTATTTATCCAGTGGCTATCTACTCTATAGGCTCAAATACACTCTCTCGTGCAAAGCTGAGTGAAAAACTCTACTACGAGCTCAAACCTGTTTTACTTGGAGTAAAAGGAGTCTACGATATCGACATGAAAGCGCCGCAGTGGAGTGAGTATAAACTTCTTTTAGATGCCACGAAGATGCGCAGTTATAATCTTGACGTACAAGCCGTTATATCACAGTTAAAAGCTCAAAATATGATAGAGTTTTTAGGTCTTATAGAAGATTATCATAGACAATATGTCCTCTCGCTCTATCAAAAAAGTGAAGATGCTTCTACACTTTTAAACCTCAATATTGCATTGTCCAATGGCCAATCCATTAAGATAAGCGACATTGCACTTCTCGTGGAAAAAGAGAATCCTACCAAAGCTTTCAGCGCTTCTAAGGGCTTCAAAAACAGTGTCGTCTTTGACCTTTTACGCCAACCAAACGCAAACTCCATTGATGTGGTAGATGGGTTTAATGCCAAGTTAGCAGAGCTTGCTCCAAAACTTAAAAAAGAGGGCATCGAGATAAAAAGTTCTTATGATGATACAGAGTTTGTCAAAGAAGCGATCAAAAGCGTAGGGGAAGCTATTATCTTAGGCGGTATTATCGCTGTTTTAATCATATTTTTCTTCCTACGTAAACTAAAACTCTCTCTTATTTCACTCTTGATTATCCCTATCACATTTTTAATTACCATCATAGGTATGAAATTTGCCAATATTGACATCAATATCTTTTCACTCGCTGGAATTGCTGCAGCTCTTGGTGGACTCATCGATCAGATGATCATCGTTATAGAAAATATCGAACGTCACTTTAAAAAGGGACTCTCCAAAAAAGATGCTGTAATAGAGGGCTCCATCGAGATTCTCCCCATTATGATAATTGCAACATTATTAGCTATTTTAATTTTCGTACCGCTTTTATTGGTCAGCGGTGTTGTAGGGCTCTTCTTTAAACAGCTTGCTTTTGTACTTGTTGTGACATATTTTATCTCGCAACTCATCGCGATCTTTTTAACACCGATCATCGCTTACATCGCTCTGCCTGAACATGAAGAGGATAAACCTGATTTTTTAGAGCCTTTTGTAACACGTTATAAAGCTTTTTTAGCAAAATCGATGGACTATGCGTGGATATCAATTCCTGTCATTTTAGGCAGTTTTGCGCTTAGTTTTTATCTTTATAGCTCCATTCCTTCCACATTCTTGCCAAAATGGGATGAGGGAAATATCGTCGTCGATATGGTTTTACCTCCGGGAACTTCACTTGATCAAAGCCAAGAAGAGTTTCAAAGTGTCGGTAATATTTTAGATAAATCACCAGAAGTAAAAAGCTGGACGATGCGCATAGGAACAGCACTTGGACAAATAAGCACACAAGCAAATCAAGGTGATTTTCTTGTGACACTCAAAAAAGATGTAAACACTTTTGACACAATAGAAATGCTGCGTAAAAAGATACAAACACAGGTACCAAACCTAGAAGAGTTAGGGCTTTCACAAGTGCTTGAAGATAGACTCGGAGACATTATGGGTGCTGATGCTCCTATCTCTGTGATGCTCTTTGGTACAAATCCAAATGAACTTATAAAAGAGGGATATCGTCTTAAAGATTCACTCAAATCTATCAATGATATTGAAGAGGTAAATGTTCTCACTTCTTATGCGTCTCCATCTATCAATATCCGACTCAAACCTAATGCTTCTGCTTTGTATGGCATTGATGAAAACACACTTATATCGCAGATACGTACACTCTATTATGGAGAAGTTGTAGCCTCTGTTGCGGAGGGTGAAAAACTCATCAATATCAGAGTTCTTATGGACAGACCAAGAGTTGATCCTATCGCTTACTTGCAAAAAGAGCTTCTGATCTATTCTCCAAGAGAGAAAAAGAATATTCCTCTTTTTGAGATAGCAGATATCAGTTATAAAAATAAGGTTGCAGAGATCACACACTATAACCTTTCACCTGTTTGTATTTTAGGTGTGAGATTTAAGGGAAATGATATGTCCCATGTTGTCAAAAATATACAACAAAGAATAGAAGTTTCAAAGATTGCACCTGATATTACAACAGACATTAGTGGTTTTTATAAAGAACAGCAAAAATCATTCAAAGAGATGAGTTATGTGGTTTTATTTGCAGTTATGATCATATTTATCGGCTTGCTTTTAAATTTCAGCGATCTAAAAATCGCTTTAAATATTTTGATAGCACTACTTTTTACACTTACTGGTGTTTTTATAGCTCTGAAAATCACAGGAAAACCTTTGGATATCACAGCCTTTATGGGAATGCTTATAGTTCTGAGTATTGTCATAAATAATAATGTCTTAATATATGATTTTTATCAGAAGCACTCTTTAGAGGATGAAAAAGAGCGGATTATTAATGCCATAGCAATGCGAATCCGTCCAGTTTTGATGACAATGTTTTCAAACGCTTTTGCTCTTTTGCCAGTGGCACTCGCCATTGGAAGTGGAACACAGATCATTCAGGATTTAGCGATCGCGATTATGGGTGGTTTATTTTTTGCTATTGTTGTAAATCTCTATATCATGCCACTCTTTTTCTATCTTATTCTAAAAAAGAACAGCTAGACTAAAGAGGGCTTTGCCTCTCTTTAGTTTTTAATATTAAAGCGAGTGAATGTAAGTTGCAACTTTTTTAATCTCTTCACTTGAGAGACCTTTTGCTTGAGCCGCCATAATATTTTTCATAGCTTGGCCGTAAGTACCATCCTGATATCCTTTGAGAGCATTTTCGATTTTTGCTATTTCCCAGCCTTGGATGATTTGTGACGAACTAAGTGCTTTTTTCTCAGCATTATTTCCGTGACAACTTTTACATTTATTGAAAACAGCTTCCCCGCTGACTTCTGTAGTATTGGCTACCGCGATAGGCTGTGTAGGCACTTTTTTAGTTTGAACAGATACTTTTTCTACTTTAGTTGGCACTTTCTCTACTGGAACCGGTGCTTTTTCTTCTTGAACAGGCACTTTTTCTGCTTGAACTGGCATTGTCTCCGCTTGGACAGGTGCAACTGTTTGTGCTTGAGGTGTCATATTTGTGTCTGATGACGCTTCTACTTTTTGATTGGAGTCATTACACGCTGTAAAAAAGAGTGATATCACAAGTGGGAGTATATATTTCATATTTAGTTTCCTTCATGTATTCTCAAAGATTCAGACTTCAAGTTAATATTGAAATTATATGTGGAAGTTGGTTAAAGAAGAATTATCAACTTTTTTACTTTTTTTGTGGCAGAATAATTTCAGGTTACATGTAAAAGTATTTTGTATGTATGGATGATACAATTTAAACAGATTATTCCATAGTTTTCGTCTATAATGAGGGTATACAATAGAGTTAAAAATCAAAAAAATTATCTGTCTTGGGATGGCAAGTTTTCTTGATCTTTAACATCTGGGGATAGTTACATGTCTGTACTTTGGGAAGCGTTGAATAATATCAACAATATTACAATTGGTTTATTACTTTTATCGTTGGGACTAGCTCTCTTTTATGAAATGATAAATGGCTTTCATGACACTGCAAATGCGGTTGCTATGATTATTTACACAAATTCAATGCAAGCAAAGTACTCGGTTATTATGTCTGGTATTATGAATTTTTTAGGTGTGATAGCAGGCGGTATCGGTGTCGCTTATGTCATTGTACATCTATTGCCGCTTGATATTATCGTTGCAACGAATCAAAGCGCAACATTGGTGATGATCTATTCACTGTTGATTTCTGCAGTTATATGGAATTTTGGTACTTGGTTTTTTGGTTTACCTGTTTCTAGTTCTCATTCATTGATAGGATCTATGATTGGAGTAAGTGCTACCTTTGGTGTTATGCATGGCTTTGAACTTTCCCAGAGCGTGAATTGGAAAGTTGTATACGGTATATTAACAGCATTGGCTCTTTCTCCTATCATAGGCTTTGGCTTTGCATTTGTTCTTATGAAAGTAACCAGAAAAGTTGTTCATAATCCAAAGTTTTTTAAATCACCGGATATTGAAGTGAAAAGAAAACGTCCCAATTTTTGGATGAGACTTGGAATTATCGCAACGGGTGCAGGTGTGAGTTTTGCTCATGGGTCTAATGATGGACAAAAAGGGATAGGTCTTATTATGATTATTCTTATCGGGATATTGCCATCATATTATGCACTAGATATGAAGTCTCACGAATATACGATTAAACAAACTCGAGACAGTGCTGCAAACCTAGCAAAATTTTATGCTGAAAATAATGAAACACTTACAAAACTTGTCAACGATAAACATCTTATCAGTGCTCTTAAAATTAAAAATACGATTGCGGAGTGTAATGTAAACCAAGAGTATGAGACTACGGCTTTAATTGCAAGCAAACTAAGTGGGTTAAAATCATATTCTGAGCTTTCTCCAAAAGACCGATGGAGTATGCATACTGCTATTTTATGCTCAGATAACTTTTTTGCTCAAGTAGAAAAAACTTACGCAACGAGTGATAAAGATAAATCTGATTATATATCAGTTCAAAGAAAACCTATGATATCTTCAACTGAGTATGTGCCTTACTGGGTCATAATTGCTGTGGCGTTTGCTATTAGTATTGGCACTATTATAGGTTACAAAAGAATTGTTGTTACAATTGGTGAAAAAATCGGATCACAACCGATCAACTACATGCAAGCTACCATCGCACAAGCTATGTCTATGGTGACTATTTTATTGGCAAACTTTGCCCATGCACCTGTGAGTACAACACATATTGTCTCTAGTGCTGTTGCTGGGACAATGGTAGCTGATCCAGAGGGTGGAGTGCAAAAAAGTACCATCACTAATATACTTTTGTCTTGGTTATTTACTTTGCCGGTAACTGCACTACTGAGCTCGGCAATCTATTTTTGTCTTAGTTTTATTTCCAAATAAAGAAGATTATAATTATCAAGCTTCGATATAATCTAGATCTTTATGAAATGTATCGTGTGTCAATGTGAGTGCTATCAAAGCGAGAGTAAATACAACAGCTCCAACGATAGCTCCTGCATTTAAAACTCCGACACTTCCTTTTAATAAAATAAAAGAAGAGGTAATAGGCACAACAGAACCTCTTACAAAGTTTGGTACTGTAGTTGCGACTGTTGCTCGAATATTTGTTCCAAACTGTTCTGCTGCCATAGTAATAAAAAGAGCCCAGTAACCGCAAAAGACACCAAGAAAAAACATTGCAATATAAAATTGCTCTGCACTAGCGCCTTGTAAAGTATAATAATAAAATACGCTTACCAAAGAAAGAAGTAAAAAAATAAAAAATGCTTTTTTACGGCTTTGCATCATTTGTGAAAGATAGCCACTTCCTAGATCACCCACTGCCAAACCTATATAACAGTACATCAATGCTTGTCCTGCAGTTACTTTTCCACTAATAGCTAATGCTTTTGCAAATTCAGGAGAAAACATGACTAAGATGCTCACAACATACCAAAGTGGGATACCGATTGCAATTGCTTTTATATATTTTATAAAAAGACGCTTATGAGTGAAAAGGGCAAAGAAATCTCCACGTTTGACATCATCGCTTACATGATGAGTAAACATTTTCGATTCAGAAACTCTAAAACGCAGTAAAAGGAGAAAAAGACCTAGCACGGCACCAAAGATATAAGCATCACGCCATGCAAAATTTTCTGCTACCAAATCAGCAGCCACGACTCCAAGAACACCAAAACTTGCAATGGTCATAATGCCATAACCACGAAGATGCTTTGGCAAGATTTCAGCGACTAAGGTTACTCCTGCCCCCAATTCACCAGCCAAACCTATACCTGCAATAAAACGAAGCAATGCATACTGTTCAACGTTGGTGACAAAAGCATTTAAGAGATTCGCCAATGAATAAAGAATAATTGATGCAAATAAGACTGAAAGTCGACCTCGTTTATCTCCGAGTATTCCCCATAATATTCCGCCTATAAGCATACCGCCCATTTGCATATTTAAGATAATGGAACCCCAAGAAGTGATGGCGTCTCCACTAAGCCCAAGTTCTTGAAGACTGGCAACTCTAACGACGCCAAATATGATAAGATCGTAGATATCTACAAAATATCCCATGGCAATAACAATGACGGGGAGAGTTAATACTTGTTTTATGATTGAGAGACGGGAACTATTCAAGATGATACCTTTTAAACTTTTCTATAAAATGATTTTAAACTTTTTGAAAATAACGCTCTGTATTGTTGAGATTTGCACTAAATCCCCCAGTTTCAAGAGCAACATCGCGAAGCAGAAGATCAAAACTTTTTGATGGATTTTTATAGATATTCATGACAATATCTCTATTGAATTGAATACGATAATCACCCTGAAGTATTTGAGCTATATCTGTATCAAACAACTGAGCTTTAGCATCTGGTAAAAAATGAACAATGATTCCTGTTTGAGAACATTGAAATCGATGGTTGTAAAGTTGTTCTTCGAGTTTGACAGATCTTTGTTGTCTAGTTGTATAAACGCTATTTTGTACTCGAGTAAGATTTTCTCTAACAACAGGAGTACTTGCAAATAAACTAGTCCCAATTAAGGCTGAGGCTATAATAATTTTTGGGTCAAAGCTTTCTGATTTCATTTTAAAATTCCTAATATGTATTATCGAGATAAGGTTATCTCAATTATACATTTGCTTATTAAACAATTTGGAATTTTATCTTGATTCTTTCGATTCTTTCATTTCTCGAATCAAAATTCTTTCTCTCGCCGTGAGGTACATACTCCATTCTTGTTCATCTCGTGCATGCATTTTTGTAATGCTAGCAAGAGAAGTGTCTATGGCTTTAAAATAGACAGCAATATCTCTCTTTGGATGCACAGGCATTGTAATTCTTGCATAGTATTCCATTCCGGTAACTAGTGTAGGCTTTACTAATTTGAAGTGCCCATGTCCTATACTTTGAATATCTTCATTCCAAGCGAGTGGAAGTTTTTTTGATTCTTCATTTTTGATATATTTTTCAAGATTATCTATTTTTCTGTGAAGTTCTACCAGTAAATTAAGTACAACAGCATCACTATCTGCTGTTTCACCTCTTGCTTTAGTTGTTTTAAGCCACTGTGCAATTGGGTCATCATCTGTTTGACTGGCTCTATCATATTCTCTTAAAAAAAGTTCTCGATCCTCTTGTGTATTTTCACTAAAAGAGATAGATATTGGTGCATTGACTAAACGTACACTCATGTTGTATTACCTTTGACTTTTTTATGGTTTTGGAGAAGAACTTTTCTGATCTAAAATATTTTTTGGAGGTAGGGAAGGAGGTCCATCCTGTTTTGTCACAAAATTTATTGTTACACGTCTATTTTTTTGTTGATTTTCTTCTGAATTATTTGGATTAAGTGGTCTAAACTCTCCATAGCCAACTGCTCCAAGTTTATCTCCACTAATACCATCTTTCATTAACTCTTTAACAACACTTAGTGCTCTAGCACTTGATAATTGCCAATTGTCTTTATATATAGAACTCGCGCTTGGCGCCATATCATCTGTATATCCATTAACTAAGATATCTGTCTTTGGTGGTAGTTGCTTAGCAATTCTACCAACATTTTTAATGAATTGGATTGCATCTTCATTCTGGATTACAGCACTATCACCTTTAAATGCAAGTGAAGCAGGTAGATTTATTATAAAACCATTTTCTGATTCTTCAAGCGTTACATCTGCACTCTTCTTTTCTTTATCTATCATTTGGCGCATATTTAAAACTGCTTGGGCAATGGCTGCAGCTTGCTGTTGCTTATCCTTGCTAGTTCCGCTTCCTCCCTCTAAGATACTTTTTTGCCCATTAAGGATGATACTATCATCTGTACCCTCTTTTTTTGTTTCTCCGGGCTTTGGATCCATCTTAAGTACAGGAACAGTTTGTTGAGCTTTTGGCGTAAACTCATATATTTCAGCAAAGGCAGATTTAAGAGCACTGACCTTTTCTTTATTTACTGAAGCTATCGCAAATAGAGCAATAAAGAGTGCCAACAAGAGACTAAAAAAGTCAGCAGTAGGAACAGCCCACTTTTCAGCTGGCGGACATGCAGGACATTTTTTACATTTTTTCTTTCTCATTACTATACTTCGTTAATTAAATTGACTATGTTTTGGTTCTCCAGGAGGGAGAAAGTTAAACAATTTTGCTTCAATTGTACGAGGATTATCACCTTGAGTTATCCCTATAATTCCTTCTAGAATCATTTTCTGTTCTTTTACAATATGGTGCGATTTTGCTATCATTTTTGCTCCCATAGGACCAAATAAAACATAAGAACTAAAGATACCCGTTACAGTTGCAGTAAATGCCCCCGCAATACCCTCTGCCATTAATGGTGGATTATCAAGTTTTTGAAGTGCTAAAATTAGACCCAAAACGGCTCCAATAAGACCCAAAACGGGTGATGTTTCTCCGGCTAAAATCCAGTAATGTCCACATCCATGATAGTAGTGCTCAGTTTCTTCTATTGTTAATTCAAGGATTTCAGTTATGGTGTCAATATCACTACCATCAACTGCCATACTAAGTCCTTGCTTAAAGAATTCGTTATCCATTCCCGCAACTTTGGACTCAAGCGATAACAAGCCATCTCGGCGGGCCATCACTGACAAATCAACAATTTCCTTAATTCTTTCTTCTAAATTGATTGGTGATTTCTTGAAAATCATTCCAACATTTTTAAAAGCACCTTTGATAAACTCTGCATCTGTACTAACCATAGAAGCTAGAAGAGTCGTTGGCATAATGATAATAAGAGAAGTTATATGGACTATATGAACAGGATTTCCACCTTCCATTAAGTCCCCAATTGAAATAGTCGCAATAGCGCCTAATATGCCTAAAATAACAGTTAAATCCAAAGGAAACTCCAGCGCTAATTATTTGATGTTAGTGGATAAAATAGTATAAAATTTGTAGGATTATATCACAAAAGTTGTCATTAATCCATTTTTACACGCAAAGAAGTCAATAGACTTGCATACTTATTTTTGTAACTGTTGCAAATAGTCGTGCATCTGAAAATATCCTATTATGACTTCAAACATCATTCTCCAAAGAATTTCACAAAAGATTATGCAGAAAATAAAAATTATTTTTATACGAAGAGACGTTGCCTGAGTAGCTGTATCCATGAATTTTGCTAAAAAACTGTATTTTTTAAAAAAATAGGATTTAGAAAAAAAGATCATCAAAGGAATGACGACCGCTCCAAGGTAGTAAAAAACCACAAGCATATAAAGCGATATAAACTTGTTAAACGTCAGAAAGTCGATCATTGATATGACTCCTTTTACATTCCTTTAGATTTATAATACAAAAACCCTACAAGGAGAATAATCCCTAAAACAATGATCTTAAAAATCCACTTCATCATCTTCATATAAAATAAGAGGATCATAACTCCAATTATTAACCCAATAGTACTTAAACTATACACACTCATAAAAGATTCCAACATATAAAACTCTTTAAAAAAATATGTGTGATTATACCAAGTAGTTGATTTTTATTTGGATTCCTGTCTCCATAATTGAAGAGTAGACTAAAACTAGTAAAATATTGTTAAAGTTGTTAAGAATAAAGATATATAATTCGACCATCTAACTCAATATGGGTGCTTTCATGTCATATAAAAAATTATCTGCTCAATATTCCCGAGGCTCAGTTACTGCAGTTGTTGTTCTTTTGTTACTTATTGTCGGTGGAGCTTACTATTACTGGTCTAGTTCTACAAAAAAAGATAGTAGTTCTGATGCACAAAAAAAGCGCTCGGCAAAACCTATAAGTGTGGTTACGGCTGTTGCTAAAAGTTCGGATGTCAACATCTCTATCAACAGTTTAGGGACTATTGTTCCAACAACTACAGTGACTGTGAAAACACTTGTTGATGGTCAACTTATGAAAATCTACTTTCATGAAGGGCAAAATGTACATGCAGGGGAAAATCTTGCACTCATCGATCCACGTCCATATGAAGTGGCACTTGAACAAGCTCTGGGTGTACTTGCAAAAGATCAAGCATTCTTAGATAATGCACGTATTGACCTTAAAAGATATGAAAATCTACGAGCTCAAAACTCCGTTTCGACGCAAGTGTATGATACTCAAAAAGCTTTAGTGCACCAATACGAGGGGAGTATAAAGGTTGACAGAGCAGCTGTCAAAAATGCACAACTTCAACTTTCATATTGTCGAATTACTTCGCCCATAAGCGGTAGAGTGGGACTTCGCCTTGTAGACTTAGGTAATATTGTACATACATCCGATCAAAACGGTGTCGTTTCTGTTACGACTATGCAACCTATCACGGCTCTTTTTACGATCCCTGAAGACAGAGTTACAGCTGTGATGCAAAAGTTTCATAGCAATCAAAAAATGCTTGTGGATGCTTATGATAGAAGTGACACAAACAAATTGCAAAGCGGCGTGCTTATAAGTGCAGACAATCAGATAGATCCAGCAACTGGAACTCTTAAACTCCGAGCTGAATTTGCAAACAAAGAGCTAACTCTTTTTCCAAACCAATTTGTCAATATACATCTTTTAATCGAGACCTTACATAATGCGATTACAATTCCTCAAGTCGCTCTGCAGTACGGCTCAAAAGGCGGGTTTGTTTACGTTGTTGATGCGAACAACAGCGTACATGTAAGAGATGTAAAGACAGGTTCCTCACAATCTGGTATTATCGTGATAGAAGATGGTTTAAGTGTAGGAGAATCTGTTGTGATCGATGGACTAGATAAACTCAAAGATAAGATGAAAGTCATACCGGTAAAAAAAGATGCCCCTTCAGAGCAAGGACATAAAAACAAATTTAAAAAAGAGCAGTAAATAGTGAATCCATCACGCATATTTATTTTACGCCCTATCGCCACTTCTTTGATAATGCTTGCACTTTTACTTTCAGGCATCATCGGATATAAGATGTTGCCGCTTTCTGCTTTGCCGGAAGTGGATTATCCTACTATTCAAGTTGTGACTTTATATCCCGGAGCGAGTCCTGATGTGATCACTTCTTCGGTGACTGCTCCTTTGGAAAAACAGTTTGGACAGATGCCAGGTCTAAACCAAATGCTTTCAACGAGTTCGGGCGGAGCTTCTGTCATCACTTTACAATTTAGTTTAGATATTTCTCTTGATGTTGCAGAACAAGAAGTTCAAGCAGGTATCAACTCCGCGCAAGCACTGCTTCCAACAGACTTGCCGACACCGCCTGTTTACAATAAAGTCAATCCCGCAGACACGCCAATCTTGACGATAGCCGTTAGCTCAAAGAGTTTGCCTCTTAATAAAGTGCAAGATTTAGTAGATACCAGAGTCGCTCAAAAACTCTCTCAAGTAACAGGTGTTGGACTTGTGAGCTTAAGCGGTGGCGGACGTCCAGCTGTCCGAGTTCAAGTAAATCCAAGAGCTTTGGCAGATTATAATATCTCTTTAGAGACTTTAAGAACGGTGATCCAAAGTGCCAATGTCAATGAACCAAAAGGTGGATTTGATGGCCTTCTTAGTGCTTCAACCATCGATGCCAATGATCAACTCAAATCTGCGCAAGAGTATAAAAATGTGATCATCGCCTATAAAAATGGTGGAGCAATTCGTCTGAGTGATGTGGCGGATGTTATTGACGCAGAGGAAAATGTCAGACTTGCCGCTTGGGCAAATAAAACAGAGGCAATTTTGATCAATATCCAAAGACAACCGGGTTCAAACGTCATCGAAGTTGTTGATAGGGTAAAAAAACTTCTGCCAAAACTGCAAGAAGGGCTTCCTAGTTCTTTACATGTAGAGCTGCTTACTGATAGAACAACGACGATTCGCGCTTCAGTAGATGACGTAAAAAAAGAGCTTCTCTTCGCTGTATTTTTAGTCGTGCTCGTAGTGTTTCTATTTTTGCGCAACTTCAAAGCGACTATTATCCCAAGTGTCGCAGTTCCTCTTTCACTAGTTGGGACATTTGGTGCGATGTATTTAGCAGGATTTAGTCTTAACAATCTCACGCTTATGGCGCTTACCATCGCTACGGGATTCGTCGTAGATGACGCTATTGTTATGATAGAAAATATTGTGAGATATGTAGAAGCGGGAGAAGATCCCAAAGCCGCAGCACTCAAAGGTTCTAAACAGATAGGCTTTACCATCATCTCACTTACCATCTCTTTGGTTGCCGTGTTAATTCCTTTACTTTTTATGGGAGATGTCGTAGGAAGATTGTTCCGAGAGTTTGCCATCACACTTGCCATTGCGATTTTGATCTCAGCTTTTATCTCTTTGACCCTCACTCCAATGATGAGCGCGCGTTTGTTATCCAAGCAAACTCTCGAGCAAGAGGGTTCTTTTTATAAAAAAACTGGAGCGATTATTGATTGGCTGATAGCTCACTATGCCACGTCCCTTACTTGGGTACTAAAAAGAGAGAAACTGACGTTAGGTGTTTTCTTTGCGACGGTCATTTTGACAGTTGGACTTTATATATATATTCCAAAAAGTTTTTTTCCTTCGCAAGATACAGGATTGATTCAAGGGATCAGCCAAGCACCTCAGTCAATCTCTTTTGCAGCCATGGCACAAAAACAGCAGCAACTTGCAGATGAGATATTAAAAGACCCAGCAGTTGAGAGTTTAAGCTCATTTATCGGCGTCGATGGGATCAACACAACTCTTAACAGCGGACGGATGATGATCAATCTCAAACCGCATGACACAAGAGATGTAAGCGCAAATGAGGTGATAGCAAGACTCAAAGACAGACTTGCAAATGTAGCGGGTATAGAGCTTTACATGCAAAGTGTGCAAGATCTTACCATTGAGGATCGCGTGAGTTCAATGCAGTATCAGTTTACACTCGAAGATCCAAATCCCGCGGAACTAAGCCAATGGAGTGATAAACTTGTAGATAAACTCAAAAAACTTCCCCAAATAGAAGATATTACAAGTGATCAACAAAACAACGGTCTGCAGGCGTATATAGATATAGATAGAACAACCGCAAGTCGCCTTGGTGTAAGTGTCGCGGCTATTGATAACGCCTTATATGATGCTTTTGGACAAAGACTGATCTCGACAATCTACACGCAAACAAGCCAATACCGAGTAGTGCTTGAAGTAGGGCCAAACTATAAGTTAAATCCGCAATCCTTAAATGATATCTATGTAGGTTCTACAAATGGCACTCAAATACGCTTAAGCAGTATCGCTAAAATCGAGGAGCGTCGCACATCTCTGAGTATCAATCATCTTGGGCAGTTTCCCTCAAACACTATCTCTTTTAATTTAGCACATGGTTACTCTTTAGGAGATGCCATCACGGCTATAAAAAATGTAGAACAAGAACTGCAGATGCCAAAGAGCGTTGAAAGCAGATTTCAAGGAAGTGCTGCGGCTTTTGAAAAATCTTTGTCAAATACTTTACTCCTCGTCCTCGCGGCTGTGGTGACTGTATATATTGTTTTAGGTGTGCTTTATGAAAGTTATATCCAT
>JBBRBK010000011.1:0-43064 GCA_038205935.1 Campylobacterales bacterium | reverse complement strand
GACGAGATCTACCTTATGCCTGAATCCCACACAGAAATTCAGCTTGGAGACCAACTCTTAATCGTCTGTGATGATGAGAGCAGAGATGATTTTGAATATATCATCAATAATATTCATGAACTAAATTATGTCCTGACTAGCAAAGAAAAAAGTTATAAATTTTTTCAAAAAAAAGATTGATGAGTATTATTGCAAAATAAAAATAGTTTTTTATACTTTACAAAAAAAAAGGCAACACTTTGAACACACACCACAACAATAAGCAGATTTCAAAATCATATCATAGCTTTACATGTAAGGATTTTTTACCTACGACAAAAGAGGAGATGGATGCTCTTGGATGGGATCAATGTGATGTTATCTTAGTGAGTGGAGATGCTTACATCGACTCGCCTTTTATCGGTGTGGCAATGGTTGGGCGAATGCTCCAACGTATGGGTTATAAAGTAGGGATGATCGGTCAGCCCGACATTGAAAGCGACGTGGATATCAAAAGACTCGGCGAGCCAAAGCTTTACTGGGGTGTGAGTGGTGGAAGTGTGGATAGTATGGTCTCTAACTACACAGCGACAAAAAAGTTTAGAAACTCGGATGATTACACTCCCGGCGGCGTGAACAATAAACGTCCAGATCGTGCTGTTTTAGTTTACTGTAACCTAATACGCCGTTTTTATAAAGATACAGCGCCCATCGTTTTAGGTGGGATAGAAGCGAGTTTAAGACGTGTGACGCATTATGACTACTGGACAAATAAGCTTAGAAAACCGATTCTTTTTGATGCAAAAGCGGACGCACTTATCTATGGAATGGGTGAAATCGCGCTTCAAGAACTTACAGATGCCATAAGAGATGGACGTGATTTTAAAGATATTCGCGGTGTTTGTTATATCTCAAAAGAGGCAAAAGAGGAGTACATCCAACTTCCAAGCCACAAAGAGTGTCTGGAAAACAAAGAGCGCTACATCGATCTTTTTGATGATTTTTATGATCATAATGACCCAATCTCCGCACGTGGCTTATGTGAAGAAGTGGATGGAAGATATCTTATCCAAAACCCTCCATGTGATTATCTAAACGAAGATGAGATGGATGCCAACTCCAATCTTCCTTTTACAAGAGAGTTACATCCATACTACGCAAAGCAGGGCAAAGTGAAGTGTCTTGAGACTATCAAGTTCTCCATTATGACGCATCATGGCTGCTGGGGTGAGTGTAATTTTTGTGCCATCGGCGTGCATCAAGGACGAACTATACGCACCCGTTCTGAAGATAATATCTTGCAAGAGGCAAAAGATTTTAATGAATATAAAGATTATAAAGGGATCATCAGCGATGTAGGAGGACCAACTGCCAACATGTATGGTTATGAGTGTAATAAAAAGCTTAAACTCGGCACTTGTGATCATCAAAGATGTGTCGATGCCGATCATCTGTGTAAATCGATGAAAGTTGACCATAGCCGCAATATAAACCTTCTTAGACAAGTTCGAGAAGTGGAAGGTGTACGAAAAGCGTTTGTAGCTTCAGGTGTACGTTATGACCTTATAAATGCAGATAAAAAACATGGCTATTCTTACTTAAAAGAGATGGTACGTCATCATATCTCAGGACAGATGAAAGTAGCACCTGAACATACACAGCAAAATGTTTTAGAGCTCATGGGAAAACCGGGAAAAGATGAACTTGTCGAGTTTAAAAAACTCTACGATGAGCTCAACAAAGAAGAGGGTAAAAATCAGTTTTTGACCTACTATCTTATCGCCGCACATCCTGGATGTACAGATAAAGATATGCATGAACTCAAGCGTTTTACGACCGATGAACTCAAGATGAATCCAGAACAAGCGCAAGTGTTTACACCCACACCTGGCACGTATAGCGCGGTGATGTATTACACAGAGATGGATCCAAAAACACGTAAAAAAATCTTTGTTGAAAAAGATCCAATCAAGAAAGAGAAACAAAAGCAGATAGTTGTAGCAAAAGATAGTTTTAAGAGTGGTTTTGCATCGTAAAAAGTAATATTTAAACAAAAAAACAGCAAATAACATATATACTAAGACACTTTAATAAAGGCGTTTAATGGTAAATAAGTCTTGTCTAAATTTGGAAAACACTTCTCTCAAGGAGGTGAAGATTACAGAATCAGAACATAACAGTATTTTAGAGATGCAACTTTCTATTCTTGAACTCCTCGCTTCCAATAAAGATTCAAAAATTATCTTAGACAGGCTTTGTACTTTTGCTGAAGCTTTACTTCTAAACTCTGTTGCTTCCATTATGTTTGTTGACCCTCAAACAGGACTTATGAATGTATTATCAGCTCCAAGTGTTCCAGAAGCTGGACATCGAGCACTTGCAGGATTAAAACCAGGACTTGGTGGTGGTTCTTGTGGTAATGCTGTATTTTCAAATGAACCTACTTTTGTAGGTGATACTTTTACTGATCCAAAGTGGCAAGATTTGAGAAAGCTTGCATATGATTTTAATCTTTGTTCCTGCTGGTCCATGCCGGTTCGTGATGAAAATAAAAAACCAATTGGCACCTTTGCATTATCTTCTTTTGAACACAGAATGCCATCTCTCTTTCACAAAAAACTCTTACATGTAAGCGCTGAGATCGTAAATATCGTTTTAAAAAAAGAGGAACAAAAAGAGAAAATTTCTGAAAACGAAAAAAGAATTGAACTTTTTTCTACGGCTCTTCAAAACACTTCAGAGGGCTTTTATATCACAGATAAAGATAATAATATTTTAGAGATGAACGACGCATTTACAACATTGCTTGGATATACAAAAGAGGACGCCCTTGGTAAAAACCCCAATATGCTCTCTTCGGGTAAACATGATAAAGCATTTTATAAAGAGATGTGGAAATCTATTTTGGAAGAGAATTATTTTAGAGGCGAGATCATCAACAAAAGAAAAGATGGAACATTTATCACTCAATGGATCAGTATCAATCCTATTTTTGATAAGAATAAGAAAGTTCAAAATTATGTAGCAATTTTTACTGATATCTCAAAACTTAAAGAATCTGAGGAAAGAATTGAGTATCTCGCATATCACGATCTTTTAACATCCACTTACAATAAAGTTTATTTAGAGCAGCAACTTTCAAACAAGCAACTCAAATCTGCATCTTCTCTTATACTTTTAAATGTTGATAATTTCAGTTATGTCAATCTTTCTTATGGTTTTGATATCGGCGATAAACTTTTGGTTGGTATTTCAAATGAGCTCAAGCAAATATGCCAACTATCAGATATCTTTCGAATCAACTCTGATGAGTTTGCAATTTTCAGCCTCAATGGTTTTGATGTAAAAAAGAAGTTAGAAAAAATAAGAGCTCATTTTTCAAAGGTCTCATTTTATATTGATGACCTTAATATCAACGTATCATTTAGTTATGGAGCATCTTTTAATGAAAGCTGTTCTTTACAAAATTCTGCATTAGCACTCAAACATGCAAAAGAGAGCGGGAAAAATAGATATCACATCTTCAATAAAGAAGACAATGCTTCTGATATACAAAAAAGAGAAAATTTTGTTAAATACAATAATATCTTACATGAAGCTATAGAGTTTGGATATTTCGTTCCCTATTTTCAAGGTATCAGAGATAATAAAACCGGAAAAATCAAAAAATATGAAGCACTTGTGAGGATTATAAAAAATGATGAAGTTCTAACCCCTTACCAATTTTTACAAACAGCAAAACTTTCGGGTATGTTGCCTGATATCACAAAAATTATGATCGATAAAAGTTTTGCAGTGATGGCATCAAATGATTTTTCATTTTCTCTCAATATTACAGAAGATGATCTGGATCTTGATTATTTGAGCGAGTATCTTCAAGAAAAATCAAAAGAGTACACTATCTCTCCAAAAAGAGTTAGCTTAGAGATCCTTGAGGGGATGAGTTCAACTGGAAAACGTGATCACATTAGACAATTAAATGCATTAAAAAGAGCAGGGTATCTCCTTGCTATCGATGATTTTGGCGCTGAATATTCAAATTTTGAGAGAGTTTTAGATCTTGAGATAGATTTTATAAAGATCGATGCAAGATACATCAAAGATATCGATATCAACAATAAAAGTTATGAGATTACAAAAGCAATAGTCTACTTTGCGAAAAACGCAGAAATTCCATGTATTGCAGAATTTGTACATAATGAGAATGTTCAAAAAATTGTAGAAGAGTTAGGGATAGAATATTCTCAAGGGTATCTCTTTAGTGAGCCAAGCCAAAAAATATAAGGCTTACATGTAAGCTTTTACTTACATGTAAAGAAAAGTTATAAGTTAAAACGAAAGTGCATAACATCGCCATCGGCTACGATATACTCTTTTCCTTCAAGGCGCATTTTTCCAGCTTCTTTTGCTTTTGCTTCGCCACCACATGCGATGTAGTCATCATATGCAATAACCTCCGCGCGGATAAAACCTTTTTCAAAGTCGTTGTGGATAACTGCTGCTGCTTTTGGTGCAGTGGTATTTTTGCGTATAGTCCAAGCACGAACCTCTTTGACGCCGGCTGTAAAGTAGCTCATGAGGCCTAGTTTATCGAACCCTTTTTGAATGATCTGTGCAAGACCTGATTCTTTTACACCCAAATCATCCAAAAATTCTTGCGCTTCTTCATCACTAAGACCGATGAGTTCCTCTTCGATTTTTGCACAAAGTTTTATCACTTCACAATTATGTCTAGCTGCATGTTCTTTGACTGCAACGACATATTCATTGTCTTCTAAAAGTCCATCTTCATCCACATTTGCGCCATACATGATCTCTTTTGCAGTAAGGAGTCTAAGATCTTTGTTAAGCTCTATAAACATCTCATGCTCAGTTTTAGGAAAGTTACGTGCGAGTTTTCCCTCTGCCAAAAATTCCATCAATTCATCAGCAAAATCAGCTAAAGCTTTTCCATTTTTATCAGATTTCGCTTGTTTTTGCAAACGCATAATTCTGTTTGATAAAACTTCGATGTCTGCTAAAATAAGCTCATTTTCGATAATGTCGATATCGCGGATCGGGTTGATAGTTCCCTCAGTATGCACGATATTATCATCTTCAAAACATCTGACAATTTGCAAGATAACTTCGGTTTCACGAATATTTGAGAGAAACTTATTTCCAAGACCTTCCCCTTTACTCGCACCTTTTACAAGACCTGCAATATCTACAAAGTCTAAAGTAGAGTGTTGTACACGCTCTGGATTGACGATTTTAGAGAGTGCATCCAAACGCACATCTGGAACTGGAACGATTGCTTTATTTGGTTCTATCGTACAAAATGGATAGTTTGCTGCTTCTGCATTTTGAGCTTTTGTTAAAGCATTGAAAGTTGTTGATTTACCTACGTTTGGAAGTCCTACTAGACCGATTGCTAATCCCATTGTTACCCTTTATATGACTTATAAATTATTTTTGCAATTTTAACGCAAGTTTGCTCTTGTAAGCCTTACATTGTGAAGTGCTTATACTCAGAGGGCACTTGCACATGTAAGGTTATAATTAAAGTTATTTGATATTTTGTAAAAAGTTGCTCATAAGTCTCACACCTGCACCCGTCGCACCATAAGAGTTACAATCCCAAGTGCTTTCACTGTACGCAGAACCTGCGATATCAAAGTGCATCCATTTTTCTTTGTTTTCATCTTTGATGAATTTATCTAAAAATAGTCCAGCTGTGATCGCTCCGCCGTAAGGTTTTGAAGATGTATTTGAGATATCTGCTATCTCGCTTTTGAGCAGTTTTACAAGGTGTTTGTTAAATGGCAGAGAACCAACAAGTTCACCAGAGTTATTTGCCGCAGAGGAAATTTTATGTTTAAGAGCAGTCGAGTGTCCCATAATTCCTGTTGTATATGGCCCAAGTGCCACCATACAAGCACCTGTAAGTGTCGCAAAATCAAAAAGGTAATCAGCATCTTTTACTTTATCTTGCGCATAGTCAAGTACATCAGCAAGTACCAAACGTCCCTCAGCATCTGTGTTTCTCACTTCGATGGTCGTGCCGTTTCTTGAGACTAAAATATCATCAGGTTTATAAGCATTACCACCAATCATATTTTCCACCGCACCAATAAATCCGTGGATCTCGATATCAAGCTTCAACTCACTCGCCGCTTTCATCATTCCTAAAACAGCGCACGCTCCCGCTTTATCCATCTTCATGCTCACCATTGAAGTTGCAGGTTTGAGACTAAGTCCGCCGCTGTCATACGTCAAACCTTTTCCTACAAGAGAGATGATCTTTTTAGGATTTTTTGGTTTATATGAGATGTGAATGAGATGACTTTCATGCACTGAAGCGCGTCCCACTGCAAGCATCGCGTTCATCTTCTCTTTTTTAAGACCTTTTTCATCTAAAACGTTACATGTAAGACCATTATCTTTTGCTAGCTTTTCTGCAATCTCTGAAAGAGTTTTAGGATTGAGCTCTTGAGGTGCAGTATTGACGAGATCTCTTGTAAAACAAGTAGCATTCGCAATGATAAGCGTTTCTTCAAAGATATTTTTGAGTTCTTTATGATTAAGTTCTCCTACTGAAAAAGAGATCGTAGTTAAAGCAGTTTTCACCTTTTCTGATTTGTAATCATTAAATGCATATTCGCCTAAAACAAATCCCTCTACAAGTGCGCCAAGTGTTTTTTTTACTTTGATCTCTGTTTTTGCACTTTTATAGTTTGCATTTTTGAGAGTACGCACAGCAAGAGTCGCTGCAGCGCGAAGGTTATCAGCGCTTTTGTCTTCAAGTCCACAAAGAAGAATCGCTTTTTCATGTAAAAAACAGATTTGATCCTCTTTGCCCTGAAAACCAGCTTGTGAAAGTAGAATTGCTAGTTCATGAGAGCTCACTTCATCAGCTGTTAAAAATTCTACTGTGACATCCGCTTTGATATCTGAAAGTTTTTTATTTACTAGTTTTGTTTGCATCTTATCTCCATTTTATTGTTTTAGTAAAGCATTTTAATCAAAATGCAAAATTTCTTTAGCTTGCATCATATCTTTATCGCCACGGCCTGAGAGGTTGACGATGATAAGTTTGCCTTTGATATCTTCCATCTTTTTCAAATACGCTACTGCATGCGCACTTTCAAAAGCCGGAATTATTCCCTCTTTTTGAGAGAGCCAGACAAAAGCATCAAGCGCTTCTTGATCTGTTACGTTAGAGTAAGAAACGGTATCATTATCTTTATGAAAAGCGTGTTCAGGCCCGATTCCAGGATAATCAAGTCCAGCGGAGATCGAATGCGCTTCGAGGATCTGACCATCCGCGTCTTGAAGTAAGTAACTCATTTGTCCATGAAGCACGCCGGGACGACCCATCAAAAGTGAACAGCCATGTTTATCTGTCCCAACTCCATGTCCTCCAGCTTCGATCCCGATGCAGCGAACCTCTTTATCATCTAAAAAGTGTGAAAAAGCGCCGATAGCATTACTTCCACCGCCAATACATGCGATGACGTGATCAGGCAAGCGACCCTCTTTTTCTAAAATCTGCGCGCGCGCTTCCCAGCCTATGATCGCTTGAAAATCACGAACCATCATTGGGTATGGATGCGGTCCTGCAACTGTGCCGATGATGTAAAAAGTATCTCTAGCATTGGTAACCCAATGGCGGATTGCATCATTCATAGCGTCTTTAAGTGTTTTGCTTCCGCTTTCTACTGAATTTACTTTTGCACCAAGAAGTTTCATACGAAAGACATTGAGTTCTTGACGTGCAACATCTTTTGCACCCATAAATACTTCACATTCCAGACCTAAAAGTGCCGCTATCGTAGCCGTTGCAACGCCGTGTTGACCTGCACCTGTTTCAGCGATTACTTTTTTATATCCTAAACGTTTTGCCATTAAACCTTGCGCGATAACATTGTTTACTTTATGCGCTCCAGTGTGGTTTAGGTCTTCACGCTTGAGATAGATCTTTGCATCAAGTTCTTTTGAGATATTTTCTGCAAAATAAAGCGGAGAAGGGCGACCTACGTAATCTGTAAGATAGTAATCAACTTCTTTCCAAAAATCTTTGTCAAATCTTATTTTTTTATACTCTTCATCAAGTTCTAAAAGTGCGGGCATCAGTGTCTCAGGAACATAACGTCCTCCAAAGATACCAAAATGTCCATTTTCATCAGGATCATGTTTGAGCGGTGTTGGGATATAGTACATTAATCAATTCCTATGAGGGTATAAACTTTTGTTTGTTTTTTGAGTTTCTCTTGTCCATCTAAAAAATTAAGACCGAGTATAAAACAAGCTTCTTCGCAGATAGCGCCCGTTTTGTTGATAAGAGAAGCGGCTGCATTTGCAGTTCCACCCGTTGCTATAAGATCATCTATAAGCAAAACTTTTGCATTTTTGATATCACGAAAGGCATCTATATGGATCTCTACTTCATCAAAGCCATATTCTAAAGAGTATTTCTCAGAGATAGTCGTATATGGAAGTTTCCCTTTTTTACGAATGGGCACAAATCCACATCCTAACATCTGGGCTAAAGCCGCGCCGAAGATAAATCCGCGAGCATCGATCCCTGCAACAAAATCCAAATTATAACTTTCATATCTCTTTGCTAGATGATTCATAAGAACACCATACGCTTCTTTATCATTTAAAAGTGTTGTAATATCTTTGAATATGATTCCCGGTTTTGGAAAATCTGGGATATCACGAATGGCATCATTGATAATCTTTTTTTCTTCTTGTGTCATAAAAATCCTTAGAGTAAAGCGTCTATTCTGCTCTCTAGCGCTTTTATTTTTGAATTAAGTCTGTCTGTTTCAAGTCTATGTTTTGAGTTTCTTTGCTTGAGTGTTTTGAGCTCATTTCTAAGTTTATTGAGCTCATCGCTTAAAATATCTACATTCCCAAGCGCGCGTTGCAACTGGATCTGATATTTTCTTATCAGTATCTCAGCTTCTTTAAGGGTGAGTTTCATCATCTCATTACTTCGTTGTTCTTTGACTGTGATACTCTTAAAGTAAAACATTTTTACAAATAAAAATATAGCCAATAATGTAATTGTTGTTAAAAGAGACCACTCAGCAAACATATTTTATCCTTGTATAGATTCTATCTTTAGAACTCGCCCACAGTGACGTCCACCTTCAAAACTTGAAGCAAGCCAAGAGTCGATGATCGATTCTGCAACACCGCGACCGACGATGCGCTCTCCAAAACAAAGAATATTTGCATCGTTGTGTTGGCGCGCTACTTGTGCTGTGTATGCATCATGACAAAGAGCCGCGCGGATACCGTGAAATCGATTTGCCGCCATACTCATCCCAATACCTGAACCGCAGATAAGTATGCCTTGACTTGAGCTGTCTGCCAAAACACTTTGCGCTACTTTTACAGCATAGTCAGGATAATCAACTCTTTCTTTATCAAATGGTCCGAGGTCTATGACTTCGTGTCCTTTTTGTTTTAAAAGTTCAACCGTATAATCTTTTAAATCAACTCCGGCATGATCTGTTGCAATATAAAATTTCATTTTTTTCCTTTATGATAATAATAGATGTAATACCATTTGAACTGGCATTATGAGTAAATAATCTTTGAGCGGCGTCATAATAACGACAAGTACGATAATCATACCATAGCGTTCTAATTTGTAAAATGTCTCTGCAATCTCTCTTTGGTTAAATTTCAAAGCAAGATACATCAAAAAATGTGCTCCATCAAACTGCGGAATAGGCAGAAGGTTAAACACACCAAGGATAACATTGATCATAACAAGTTGCATAACAAGCATATATGAAAAGATGTAAACTAAAGAGTCACTTTCTACCGGCGCGCTCATAGCAAGAAGTGCCATCGATGCAAATGCGGCAAGTGTAAAGTTATATACGATTCCAGCTAAACTTACCTGCATAGCTGCGTTATAGCCGCCTTTGTTTATCACAGTGCTCATGTCAACAGGGACAGGTTTTGCCCATCCAAAAATCAAACCGCCGCCCATTCCTAGCAGTAAAGGCAAAAAATACATAGTAAAAGGCACGATAATAGTCCCGACTAAGTCTATATGCAAGAGAGGATTAATCGATAAACGACCAGCATTTTTTGCCGTCATATCTCCGTACTTGTATGCTATATAGCCATGCATAATCTCATGGCCGATAATAGCAACCATAAGAGCCAAAACGGCTGTTATGATTTTAAATATATCAATCGAGTCCATTATCTTTTTTATCCTCTTTTACTCTTTCAGCTACGGCGCGTTTAAGATGTTCTGGTTGTTCCAAATCTGTTGGAGTTTTGCCCATTCTATCCCAACGAATCTCAAAATGTTCATCCATACTAAAATAGATAAACCATGGAGTTCCCTCTAAGTTTGCATAAGGTACAGGTCCCCAGAAGCGACTATCGTTGCTATGGTCACGGTTATCACCCATCATAAAGTAGTTTCCTTTTGGAACCGTTGTGACTTCAGTTTCAAAAATAGGATTGTGTTTGAACATCTTGACATCCGTAGGAAGCTGATATACATTTGCTCCAAGCATACTCATTTTTTCTTCTGAATCGATTCTTTCCATTCTTCCATCACTTGCAAGAAGTACAGGTGAATCACCCATAATCGCATCATCATGATGGATCCCAGGATGCTCTTTGACATAAGGATTTTTTACCCAAATTTTGCCATCTATTGTTACGATATTCTCTTTAGGATAATTTTTATTGATAAAATCATCTCCCTCAACTGGACGAAGATAGAGTTCTTTATCTTTTACAAAAAGTTGATCTCCAGGAAGTCCGACACAGCGTTTTACATAATGCATTTTTACATTATGTGGATATCTAAAAATGACGATATCGCCGCGCTTTGGTTCACCACCGTTTACAAGATGCAGATCACTCGTCCATGGAGTCAAAGAAACTTCTAAAAATGGAAGGTGCGGCGTTGGAATACCATAAACAAATTTTTTGGCAAAAAGATGATCGCCTATAAGAAGAGAATCTTTCATAGATCCGCTTGGGATTCTAAATGCCTGTGCGACAAAAAAGATCACAAATAAAACGATGATAACCGTTCCCGTCCATGAGTTTGAAAATTTGTACGCTTTATAAAGAAAATTTTTCATTAGTTCGCTTTCGAGTGAAATTGTGCTGCTTTGAGTGTGTTACTAAGGAGCATTGAGATTGTCATAGGACCTACGCCACCGGGAACTGGCGTTATGTAAGAGCATTTTTTAGCTACATTTTCAAAATCGACATCGCCGACAAGTTTACCATTATCAGCTCTGTTAATACCGATATCAATGATGATAGCGCCATCTTTAACCATATCTTCTTTGATAAGATTGATAACACCGACGCCCACAAGAATGATATCAGCATTCAGTGTATGTTTTTTCAAATCATCTGTAAAGATATGGCAGATCTCAACGGTTGCATTTGCATTTAAAAGCAGGGCAGCCATTGGCTTTCCGACGATATTTGATGCACCTACGACCACACAGTTTTTACCTTTAAGATCGATATCATACTCTTTAAAGATTTCCATAACACCAAGTGGAGTACATGGAACAAAACCATCAAGTCCAGTTGTTAAGCGTCCCACGTTGTATGGATGAAAACCATCGACATCTTTGTTAGGAGACACAAGTTCTAAAAGTTTTGTCGTATCAATTTGCGAAGGAAGTGGAAGCTGAATCAAAATACCATCAATATTTGGGTTGTTATTCATCATCGTAATAGTATTTTCTATCGCGTCTTGAGAGATATTTTTAGGCATTTCATGTGTAACTGAGTAAAATCCTACTCTATCACAAGCCTTTTTCTTCATACTCACGTACGCTTGACTAGCAGGATCATTTCCAACTAAAATAACAGCAAGTCCAGGAACGCGTCCTGTTTCCTCTTTTAGTAGCTCAGTTTGACTCAATACGCTATCTTCTATCTTTTTTGCTAAAGTTTTACCATCTAGAATCTTCATTTAATCACCATAAATTATTTTTTTGATAATATAGCGATAATTGTCTAAAAGGTCGCTTTGAATGAAACTATTTCTCCTGTTAATGGTATGTACTTATCTATCTGCTGCAACATCTTTCATCACTGATGAAGAGTATGCTTCCTCACTTTATAAAAACCCAAGAGGCATCGGCTGTAACAATTGCCATGGCGATAGTGGAAAAGGAAAGCTCGTTGCAAAATATGAGCAAAAAGGGGTGATGAAGAATTATGGCGGTTCTGACATTACAGATATTGGCTTTAAAGATTTTTATGAAGCACTCGATACGAGAATTACTGGAATGCCAAGATACTTTTTAACAAAAGATGAGATTGAAGCGCTTTACAGATATCTGCATAAAGTAAAAAAACAGTGAGGGAATTTCCACTTCAAGAGATAGAAGAAGCTTTAGCACAAAAAAATCTTTCACGTCTTGATGCTCTTGCAATTCCGCTACAAAGAGTTATAAATAAAAGAGATGATTACCGCTCTATTTTAATGCTCTCAGCCCATAACTTGAAGCATCTCATCAAGATTCCTTCTCTTGAAGCTGAGTGCATCATGCTCAACCTTGAAGATGGTGTTTCAAAGGAGAAAAAACCCTTTGCTCTTGCACTATGTGCAATTTTTTTAACACATTATAAAGAGTGTGGGAAAAAGCTTGTCGTTCGTGTCAATGCTCTGGATGAGGGTGGATATGATGAGATAACTTATCTCAATCAGTTTAAACCTGATGCCATTCGTGTACCAAAGATACGTACACCAAAAGAGGTCAACAATATCTTACATCTGCTAGATGAAGAGATCGAACTGCATCTTTCCATAGAAACCTGTGAGGCTTGGGCAAATCTCGGTTCTTTAAAAGTAGACAAAAGAGTCAAAACATTTTATCTTGGTATCTTGGATTTGTTTGCAGATATGCGCATTTCGCAAAGCCAAATCAAACGAGATAATCCAACAATGCTTTATATTTTAAGCCATTTTCTTGTTACATGTAAGGCCTTACATGTAAAGCCTGTTTCTTTTGTGTATCAGGATTTTAAAAACTTAGATGATTTTAGATTGTGGCTTGAACTTGAAAAGAGTATGGGATTTGATGCAAAAGGGTGTATCTCTCCATCACAAGTGACTCTTGTCAATGAAGTTTTTAAAGATGAAGTAGCAGAATTAGAACGTGCAAAAGTCATTGTTAAACTCTTTGAAATGCATCAAGA
Organism: Campylobacterales bacterium; assembly: GCA_038205935.1. GTDB lineage: Bacteria > Campylobacterota > Campylobacteria > Campylobacterales > Sulfurimonadaceae > Hydrocurvibacter. Next base: position 29,885 of record JBBRBK010000011.1, on the reverse strand, counting down.
GCTCGGTATCAGCGGCTTTGTGGATGAAGAGTACGGCTTTATAGATGAGCCTATCTATAAAGGTGCTCTGTCTATTTTAAGCAGACTTGGATGAAGCGATAAATCGTAACCAGATATAACCTGTAAAACCTGCGATGAGTGAAGCAACAAGAACCGCGGTTTTTGACTGGATAAGGAGTTCTGGATTATCTGAATAGGCAAGATCAGCGACAAAAATACTCATGGTAAAACCGATCCCTCCCAAAAATGAAACTCCAAAAAGTTGGCTCATACTTGTGTCTTCAGGCAGTTTTGCAAGACCTAATTTTATAGCAATATAAGAAGCTCCAAAGATACCGAGCATCTTTCCAAGAACAAGACCGAAGATAACTCCAAGACTCACTTTCTCTAATAATAAAGCATCAAGTGAAGAAAAATCAATAGGAAGTCCCGCGTTGATAAGAGCAAAAATAGGAATAATCAAAATTCCAATTGGAAGATGAAGTCCATCTTCATATCTATTAAGTGGAGCCTCAACACCCTCAACCTGATTTCTCATTCCGCGTACTATTCTTTTTTGTTTGTCATTAAGTGCAAAATTTTTCTCAATAGGATTTTCTTCAAAGCCATCTAAAAGTTCTTGCATCGGTTTGGAGAAAAATTGTGGATTATTTCTTGGTAGAGAAGGGATAGTCATAGCTACTAAAATACCTGCAATGGTCGCATGTACACCTGATTCTAAAGTGAAAAACCATACAAAAACACCTATGATAGAATAAGGCAGTGCTGATCTTATACCAAAACGATTTATAACGATTAGAAGAGCCCACAAGCTTAAAGCGATCACAAGAGAAACTATATGTATTTTTGCTGTATAAAAAATAGCAATAACGGAAACTGCACCTAAATCATCTACGATTGCAAGAGCAACTAGAAAAGTTACAAGTGCAGGAGAGATCCGTTTACCAAGTAAAATAACAACACTGACAGCAAAGGCGATGTCTGTGGCCATTGGAATACCCCAACCATTAGCACCAGCTGTTTCCTTTGCAATAGCATAAAAGAGCAAAGCAGGAAAAATCATCCCACCTATAGCGGCTAAAATAGGCAAAATAGCTACTTTAAAATCAGAAAGCTCACCTACAAGTATCTCACGCTTGATCTCCAGTCCAACTTGAAAGAAAAATATTGTCATAAGTCCATCGTTGACCCAAAAATGAAGACTATAGTCCATAGAAAAAGAACCGAGGGAAAAAGCCATATTTGTATGCAATAAATGTTCATACAATCCACTCCAAGGAGAGTTTACCCAGATGAGCGCTATAAGAGTAAATAGCATCAAGATAAGACCATTTGTCATTTGTGCATGTAGAAATGCTTCAAATGGAGAATAGATAGTTTTTCTAAAAAACCTTTCCCATGGGTGGTAGAGTCTTACAAGTTTCTGTTTCATCAGTATCCTTTTAAATTATAATAAACTTTATAACGTATAAGTGTCTTTTGCTGCGGTCTTGGATACTTACTGTAGGCATATTCTATCGTTTCTCTTGTTGTGTCGTCAAGAATATAATAATTACTATTTTTCAAAAATTTGAAATCTGTCATATCACCGTTTGGATGAAGATAAAATTCTATAATATTAATACTGTTTACTCGCAAATTATCAGGAATATTGACTCTACCGACTCTGTTTAAGATCTCCTGAGTAATCTTTCGCATTGTCTCCATATTGTCTTCTATATATTTTTGCTCGCCAGGGCTAAGCTGGGCAAACTTCGCACCATAAAGTTCTTTAACATTTTGATCTAGCTGAGAACCTCTTTGACTTGAAGATTTATTATCATTTGCATCATCTTTTTGGTTTACATTTTCTTGAGAAAGAAATTTATAGAGTTTCGCATGCTCTTTTGGAACTTGTACTGTTGTACTTTTAGTTATTATATCCACTGTTTTTGGTGGCGTTATATAGGACTTACTTTGTGGCGTTGTCTGCACGGCAGGGGTGGATTTTTGCACAACAGGTTCAGGTTTATTGATAGTTGTCTGATGAAATGGCTGTTCTGCAGGTTTAGAAACAACCTTCTGTAATGGTTTTTGTACAAGAGGATTATGTGTCGGTGGCATAATTTCTGGTTTTGGAATGGTTTTTTTTACGCCGACTTCCTCTTTTTTTGGAGTTTTAGGAAGTTCTTTGAGTGAGATTTTCATACGTTTTTCATGAGGCTGGCTATCTTTGATGATTTTAAAATCTTTTGCAAACAAAATTACCATAAGAAGTAGTAAAAGATGGAACAATAATGCTATTAAAAATGCTGCTGTAGAACGGTTCAAATAGGGCCCTAGTGATAATTTGCGTCATTATAGCAAAGATGCATTAATAGATGATTGGTTATAATAACAAAAACACAGAAGGTCAGGATTTTATTTTATGAGTATAGAAAAGTCTGTAAAAGCATTTGAAGAAGCACAAAAACTTATCCCTGGAGGCGTGAATTCTCCTGTTCGTGCATTTGCTAGTGTTGGCGGGATTCCACGTTTCATCGCATCAGGTGAGGGCGCTTATATCATCGATATCGATGGAAACAAATATGTAGATTATGTACAAAGCTGGGGACCGTTAATATTTGGTCATAGAAATGAAGAGATAGAAAGCGCCGTAATAGAAGCGGTAAAGCATGGTCTGAGTTTTGGTGCTCCAACTGAGGCAGAAACTGAACTTGCATCTATGGTCACAAACTTTTTTGAGTCTATCGATAAAGTACGTTTTGTAAGCAGTGGAACTGAAGCTGTTATGAGCGCTATCCGCCTTGCACGCGGATTTACTGAGCGTGATGATATCGTCAAATTTACAGGCTGTTACCACGGACATAGTGATTCTCTTTTAGTTCAAGCTGGAAGTGGTGCGGCAACTTTTGGAAACCCAAGTTCTCCAGGTGTTCCGGCTGATTTTACAAAACACACCTTACTTGCTATTTACAATGATATAGAGAGTGTCAAAAAATGTTTTGCAGATTCTAAAGATATTGCCTGTGTTATCATCGAGCCGATAGCTGGCAATATGGGACTTGTTCCTGCAGATAAAGAGTTTTTGGCAGAACTCGGAAAATTATGTGATGAAAATGGTGCATTGCTCATTTTTGATGAAGTCATGAGCGGATTTCGCGCTTCTATCTTTGGTGCAGAGTCGATTACGGGCGTAAAACCAGATATCGTTACTTTAGGCAAAGTTATAGGTGGCGGTATGCCTGTGGGTGCTTTTGGCGGACGCGCAGAGATCATGGCAAAACTCTCACCTGAGGGGCCTGTGTATCAAGCTGGAACACTTAGCGGAAATCCAGTTGCTATGGCAGCAGGGCTTGCAGCTCTTAAAAAACTAAAAGCTCATGCAAGAGTAATGGATGTCTTACATGGTAGGGCTGCTCGCTTGGTTGATGGTATGAAAGAGATGGCACAAAAACATGGCATATCTTTACAAGTTGATTCAAGAGGCTCAATGTTTGGATTCTTTTTCAACGACAAACCAGTGAAAAATTTTTCTGATGCTCTTATGTCTGATACTGCAATGTTTGCAAAATTTCATGCTGGAATGCTTGATGAGGGTTATTACTTTGCTTGTTCTCAGTTTGAGACAGGATTTATCTCCACTGCTACAACTGATGCAATGATTGAAGAGACCATAAAAGCCGCTGAGCGTGTTTTTGGACGTATCAAATGAGTGAAGAAAGAGAACCGCGTTTAAAGCCTATCATCGAGGGTGCTGAGAGTTTATCTCTTGGCATCTCTATGGTAGTAGCCGTACTTATTGGTGTAGGAATCGGTCTTGGTTTAAAACATCTTTTTGGTCACGCTTGGTTGCTTTGGATTGGTGTGTTTATCGGGATTGCCGCTGCAGTTTTAAATGTATACAAGGCTTACTCTAAACAGTTTAAAGAGTATGAAAAACTAGCCGAAGAACCGCGTTATAAGTACAAAAGAGATCTTGAAAAAGAAGCAGAAGATGATGATGAAGAGGATTTCGGTGCAAAAAAATATTAAAATATTTCTTGGCGTGGAACTGTTTATTGTCGCTACAAATATTGTTTCTTACAGCTTTTTTCTCAATGCTCAAGTTGCATTTTTAAGCTCATTTTTTGTCCTTCTTGGTTCGATGTATTCTTATAAAAATTTAGTCCAAATAAGAGTAGAAAATGAAGTTTTTATAGATGATGAGAGAGATGAACTGGATAAGTTAGACGATCCACATGGACTCTATGAAGAACAAACGATTCAAGAGTTACAAGCTGTTGTTGCTGAAGAAAAAAAGCAGACAAAAACAAGTAATCTTAAAAATATCAAAACAACTTCACGCGCGACTGTTTCACTATTTAGGATATTGCCTTATCTCTTTTTGGTAGCTGGTTTTATCGGATTAAAAAACAATCACCACTTAGAACTTCTACCTTACCTACTTTTTTTATCTTTAGGCTTACTGGTAGGTTATTTGATAGGTAAAAGTATTTTTCTTCCTAAGCAGTAATAAGTGGAATATTTAAAGAGATTTTACTCTCTTTGAGTTCTACTGAAACACTGTTTTCATCCGCTAATTGTGTAATTGCAGAAAATTTTGACTTATCAATTTGTGATGCACTAATAACGATAGAAAATAGTGAATACTTCTTATCATCAAATTTAATATGCTCACCGATACGGAAGAAGAGTTTTGTCGTAATCTGCTCATTTAGTATACATGCAGAGTAGATTCTATTGAGTAGTTTTACAAATAGATTTGTATTAAGCCTGATATCTGGAATAGAAGGATCGAGGTCTTTTAAAAATTTTGCATTTGAGTTAATAGAGTTACTACTTATACACAAGTCTATAAGTGTATAAACATTTACCATCTCTCCGCTGTCTATTTTAGGTTTTGAAAAGTGGTAAGAGGGAACTTGATAGAGACGAATTCCAAGTTCGTTTTCATCTTCATAACCGACAGTGATACCAAAAAACTTATATCTTCCAAATTCAAGATCCATAAATGTAGTCTTAAATCCGAAGTTTTGGCTTGCATGATGTGTTGCTATTTCAAAAAGGGTGGAAGCATTTGAAGCGCCAAGTAAAAACTGCGCCTCAGAGTTGAGTGAGAGAATTTTTCCCGATGCATCAAAAAGAATGAACGGATTGAAATCGTATTCAATCCATTGTTGCTCGAATGTCATTATTCTTCGATATAATTTTTAAGTTTACGCCCGACTTTAGGGTGTTTTAGCTTTTTAATCGCACTTGATTCTATCTGGCGAACACGTTCACGAGTAACATTTAACTCTTTACCAATCTCTTCTAAAGTTCTATCGCTTTCATCATCCATAATTCCAAAACGAAGTTTTATAACCGCTTTTTCACGCTCATTTAACTGTTCAAGGACACTTTCGATTTGAACACGAAGGTCATCTTTAAGAGTAACATCAGATGGAGAAAGAGATGTTTTATCTTCAATAAAATCTCCAAAACGTCCATCATCTTCATTTCCGATAGGTGCTTCAAGAGAGATTGGTTCTTTTGTTATTTTGATAACATTTTTAACTTTTTCAACCGAGAGACCAACTTCCAATGCGATTACTTCAACATCCGGCTCTTTTCCATGCTCTTGAAGGTGTTTACGCATGATCTTGTTGATACGGTTGATTGTTTCAATCATATGTATTGGAATACGAATCGTTCTTGCTTGATCAGCGATAGCGCGTGATATTGCCTGACGAATCCACCATGTTGCATAAGTCGAGAATTTATAACCTTTTTTATACTCAAACTTGTCAACAGCTTTCATAAGACCGATGTTGCCTTCTTGAATTAAGTCAAGGAATGGTAAACCTCTATTTGTATAGCGTTTTGCAATCGAAACAACAAGGCGAAGGTTCGATTTTGCCATACGAGTTTTTGAGATTTCTGAAATATTTTTACCACGTTTGATTTGTTCTAAAATATCTGCAAGTTTATCTGGTTCCATGTTGAAGCTGTCTTTTGATGCTTCTTTTGTCTGGATAAGCTTTTTGATCTCAACATAAGTTGAAACCATTGTAGCTTCAGGAACCATCCCTGTGATATCCTCTTTTGTAAGATCACAAATTTGTTCTACAATTTTTTTATGGTTATCTTTGAGGGTATCATTAAAAAGTGGAAGTTTATACTCAAGGCGTCTGAGTTCTTTATCAAAACCTTCATCACTTTTAAGTGCTGTTTCCATAGATTTTACAAGTTCGTTGATAAGCTTAGAAGTTGGTCCAAGATCTAAAAGTTTCTCTTTTAAGAGTAACTTTTTAAACGTTGCTGTCAGCATCAACATAACAAGATCTTCTGTAATCTCATCATTATAAGTTTCTAATGCTTTATCTGCTGATTTTACCCACTCTTTTTTCGCTTTTTCTAAAGCTTTAAAGCTTGTAACAACTTTTTCTACACGTTTTTTATCTTTTGCAGAAAAAACTTTTTCCGCACTTTCATCTTCACTGTCATCTATCTCTTCAGTATCTGAATCATCCTCAGAATCATCTTCCTCTTTTTCATCTTCAAAACTTTTGAAAAGTTCTTTCACACGTCTCTCACGGTTGATAAGAGGATCTTTATAATCAAGAATAAAATCAATAAGATAAGGAACCGAACAGATAGCGTCAATAATGATACTTTCACCTGATTCTATTTTTTTTGAAATTTCTATCTCTTCATCTTTCGTTAAAAGAGGAATCTGTCCCATTTCACGAAGATACATCCTAACAGGAGAATCTGAACGAGACCATTCGAGGAGTTCATGCTCTTTTAAGATATCAAACTTATCAGATTCATTATCTTCAAGCATTTTTATCTGAGCGTTTCTTTTTGCCTCTGCTTCTCTGTCATTGAGCATTTTTGCATGTTCAGAGGAGGTGTATAAGCACTTATTGTGTTTTGTTGCTAGCTTGTAGATATTTTTTGCCTGAGTTGATGTCGGCTGTTTTTCTAACAAGTGAATTATTGATTCGTATGTTACACATTCATGAGTAGATTTTTTTTCAATAAATAAATCTTCTAGTGCTTTGGTAAGTTCTTTTGCAGTCATATGAAAATGCTCCGAAGTTTCTTGTCTCTTTTTAAAAGGAATGGATTATACCCAAATTTTATTAAAAAATAACTTACATGTAAAGATATCTCCTTTAAAACAAAATTGGAACACTAAATGCTGATTAACAAAAAATGAGTAGAAGGATGATGGAATGCAAGCAGGGTATTATAACGCAGCTGCCGGAATGGTTACACAGTTTAACCGTCTTGAGACTATTGCAAATAATCTAGCTAACGTAAACACAGCGGGATATAAACAAGATAATCTTGTAACCGGTGATTTCATGCGACTCTATAAAGAAGCAAGAGATAATTTACCAAATGCAACAAATACAAAAGATGCAGCAAAATTTTTAAATAGAACATTAGATCGCGCTCCTCAAATTGTGGACTCTTATACCGATCAATCTCTTGGAAATATACAAAAAACAGATAATCCTCTTGATTTTGCTCTCTCAAAAGAGGGACTTTTTTTCGCAGTTCAAACACCAAATGGAATGCGTTTGACACGTGATGGAAGTTTTACTGTCGGCAATGATGGAAAACTAATTACAAAAGAAGGATTTGATGTTCTTGGAAGTGATGGAAAACCAATCTCTGTCGATCCAAAAGCTGCAATCATGCAGACTGATGCAAATGGAAAAATGTCGGTCAACACTCCAGGCGGCGTGAAGTTTGTAAATGGAAAAAATTTATATATTGCCGCACCTGACAACTTAAGAGCATTGCAAAAAGAGGGAAGTAATCTCTATGGCTATGATCAGACTGATCCTTTAAAAGCTCAGGCTGAAACAGGTTCTGTAAAACAGGGATTTATAGAAAAAAGCAATGTCAATGCAGTTGATATGATGGTTAAAATGATTGAATCAAACAGATTGGTCGGAATGTATCAAAAGGTTATGGATACACAAATGAATGATCTCAACTCTGATGCAATAAACAAATTAGCAGTTACTAAAGCCTAAAGGATAAAACTATGATGCAATCACTTTATATCGGATCAACGGGAATGCTCGGAATGCAAACTCAAATAGATACGACAGCAAATAATATCGCCAACGTCAATACAATAGGCTTTAAAAAATCTCGCGCTGAGTTTGCGGATTTGATGTATAAAACTATGGAATATGCGGGAACATCTACAAGTGATACCACAAAATCTCCAACAGGTATTGAAGTGGGTCTTGGTGTGCGTCCTACAGCAACAAATAAAATATTTACTGAGGGAAATCTAAAACAAACAGATAACCAACTCGATATGGCTATTACAGGACGCGGTTTTTTCAAAGTTCAACTTCCTGATGGAAGCGATGCTTATACTAAAAATGGTGCTTTCAAAGTGGATGAAAATGGTACTATCGTTAATTCTGACGGTTATCCGCTTACTCCACAAATCGTTCTTCCTGCAGATGCAACTAATGTAACCATTGGAGTAGATGGAACAGTGACAGTTACTCAGCCTGGACAAGCACAAGCAACGCAAGTAGGGCAGGTCAATCTCACAAACTTTATCAATCCAGCTGGTCTACATTCTATGGGGGATAATTTATATATAGAAACGGATAGCTCAGGTCAACCTGTTGAGGGAACACCGGGAATCGATGGACTTGGAAATATTAGACAAGGATTTGTTGAGATGAGTAATGTTCAGCTTGTCGTTGAACTTACAGATCTCATTACTGGGCAGAGAGCATATGACTCAAACTCAAAAATTATCACAACGAGTGATGAAATGCTACAAACAGTTAATAGTTTAAAACGTTAAACTAGCTTAAAATAGGTTGATATGAATAAATATTAACCTATTAATTTTTATTTTATATTTCTACAATCTGCATTTAGCTATAATCACAACCATTTTTAAACATACAGGAAAATATATGCAAACTATTGATGCTAAAATATGGAAATTCGGAAAAGATATAGATACAGATCTTATAATCGCTGCAAGATACCTAAATACTTCTAACCCAACAGAACTTGCAAAGCACGTTATGGAAGATGCTGATCCTGATTTTGTAAATAAAATGAGTGTTGGAGATATTATTGTCGCTGATGAAAATTTTGGATGTGGCTCATCACGAGAACATGCACCAATCGCCCTTAAAGCTGCGGGAATCGCTGCAATTATTGCTCCTACCTTTGCTCGTATTTTTTATAGAAATGCTTTTAATATGGGACTTCCTATATTTGAACTCAAAGAAGCAAATGAGATTACAGAGGGTGATATTGTCAGTATTGATATGAACAATGGAACAATCACAAATAAAACAACTTCAAAAACATACAAATTCACTCCGATTCCTGAGTTTATGCAAAAACTTATAAATTCAGGTGGACTAATGAATTTTGCACAAGAAGAAATTAAAGCAGGAGAACAAAAATGAAAAAATATAATATTGCACTCATCAAAGGCGATGGAATTGGACCTGAAATCATCGATGAAGCTGTTAAAGTTTTAGATGCGGTCGCTTCTGTTGAAAATTTTGAGATAAATTATAATGAATTTTTGATGGGTGGCTGTGCATATGATGCAATTGGCGATCCACTTCCTGAAGCAACAATAATCGGCTCACTCGCAAGTGATGCTGTACTTTTTGGCGCTATTGGTGGCGAAAAATGGGACAATCTTCCACGCGAAAAACGTCCAGAAAGCGGACTTCTAAGATTTAGAAAAGAGCTTGGAGTTTATGCGAATCTTCGACCAGCGTCTGTTTATGATGAACTTGTAAATGCATCTTCATTAAAAACTGAAATTGTTAGAGGTGTTAATCTTATGGTCGTTCGTGAACTCATCGGCGGTATCTATTTTGGTGAACCAAAAGGTAGAGATGAGAATAGAGGCTGGAATACGATGGTGTATACTCGTGATGAGATTACAAGAATCGCACATCAAGCTTTTAAAATTGCCATGGATCGTGATAAACGTGTTTGTTCTGTAGACAAAGCTAATGTTCTTGATGTTTCTCAATTATGGAGAGATGTTGTAACGGAGATCTCAAAAGAGTATCCTGAAGTCGAACTCACTCACATGTATGTAGATAATGCAGCGATGCAACTTGTCCGTAATCCAAAGCAGTTTGATGTTATCTTGACTGGAAATATCTTTGGTGATATTTTAAGTGATGAAGCAAGTATGATCTGTGGATCAATCGGTTTACTTCCATCAGCTTCTGTTGGAAATAAGATAGGTGTTTATGAACCGATTCACGGTTCAGCTCCAGATATCGCAGGACAGGGAATTTCAAATCCAATCGCTACGATCGCAAGCGCATCAATGATGCTTCGTTTTGCACTTGGTGAACATAAAGCTGCAGATAGAATCGATGCTGGTATCAAACAGGCTCTTAAAGAGGGATACCGTACAAAAGATTTAGCTCAGTTTGATGCAAAAGAAGTTTGTTCTACAAGTGAAATGGGTTCAATTATCGCTAACTATGCGGCTAAATGCAAACTTTAACCCTAGCAAATATTTATGAACTTCAAGGTCTCAAAGAAGAGGCTCTTGAAATTTACAAAGAGGTTCTAAAAAAAGATCCTTCAAATACTGATGCAAAAATAGCCATTAGAAGATTATCGGGTATGAGAAAAAAGTTTCTTGGTGTAAACAAAGAGATGAAAGAGTTTTTTGTTAGAATGGAAGATAAAATCGAGTTTTACGAGTTTGAAAGGTGGCTATTAAAATCATGGAATTAAAAGATGTTATATTAAGTACTTTGGCAGAGCTTGACGAAATAGAGTCTACATTTGTTGAGCAAAAAAAACAGGAATTTATTGAACCAAAAAAGCATGAAATAGAGCTTCATCTTCCAAAAACTCCTATTTCAAATGATGAGAAGCAATTTTTAGAAAGTATTCAAGAGAGACTTCTTGTACTTTTTGAAGGATTTCAAGCACCAAATAACATAAAAGTAGAAGCAAAAGTAGATCTTACTCTTAACTTTTTGGAATACCTTTTAGCTAGCATAGAAAATCGTATAACTTTGATAGATCACAAAGAGAAATAATGAAACAATATAGAGTTTTAATAGATGCACATGATGAAAAAGGACTTGTTTATAAAGTTTCGTCAATATTTTACAAATTTAATTTGAATATTTTATCAAATCATGAATTTGTAGATAAGGTAAACAACAAATTTTTTATGAGAAGTGTAGTTGTCGGAGATGTCTCAGAAACTGAGTTGAGCGATGCCCTTATTGAAGTTTTATCGAAGAAAGCAAATATAAATGTAATCACTCCTGAGAAGAAAAATATTATTCTTATGGCAACAAAAGAGTCTCATGCTCTTGGTGATATCTTAATGCGTTATGAAGCAGATGAGCTCGATGCAAACATTTTAGCAGTCATTTCTAATTATGAAGATCTTAGATCATTGGTCGAAAAATTTGGAATTGGGTATCACTGTGTCTCACATGATGGACTCGACCGCGTAGAACATGAAACAAAAGTTCTAGAACAATTAGCACAATATAAAGATATTGACTATATTGTACTTGCAAAATATATGCGTATTTTAACACCAAGATTTATAGAAGAATATGACAATAAGATTATTAATATTCATCATTCATTTTTACCCGCATTTATAGGTGCAAATCCTTATAAACAAGCTTATGATAGAGGTGTAAAAATTATCGGTGCAACAGCGCACTTTGTGAATAACAATCTTGATGAAGGTCCAATTATTGCGCAGGATATTAGACATATCGATCATGCATTTGATTGGAAAGATATGCAACGTCTTGGAAAAGATGTTGAAAAAATCGTACTTTCTCGCGCACTCAAACTTGCACTCGAAGATCGTATTTTTGTGTATGCAAATAAAACTGTTATATTCTAAGGAATCTATTTGTTTAATATAGTATTAGTTACTCCACAGATTCCAAACAATACAGGAACTATCGGGAGGTTATGTGTAAATACAGGATCTTCTTTACATCTTATTAAACCGCTTGGGTTTGATATCACAGAAAAAGCAGTACGTAGAGCAGGGCTTGATTATTGGGACAAACTCGATCTACATGTATGGGAAGATCTAGATGATTTTTTTACTAATAATAAAATCTCGGATAATGTACATTTTGCAACGACTAAAACAGATAAACCCTATTTTAATTCCACTTTTAACGCCGGAGATTTTATCTTTTTTGGAAGTGAAACCTCTGGATTGCCCGCCGAGCTATTAACGAAGTTTAGTGATAAAAATATTACTATTCCTATGACAAAAGAGGGTAGAAGTTTAAACCTTGCGGTAAGCACTGGTATCATCCTTTATGAAGCGATCAAACAAAACTTTACAGAGTACAAGAAGTTGATGTGAATTTTATAGATATTTTCATGTCCATCTTCTTTGTACTATTTCTAGTTTTTATCTTCAAAGGTTACCATCAAAGTAAACTTGAACAAAGAGAAAAAGAAGAAGATTCTAAGAATAAAAAATCTTAAAAAAATCTTTCTGCAAGCTCTTCTATTTTTCTATCAAGTCGTTCTAATATAGTTTCAGTTTTCTTGATTATACTTTGCATTATGTTAACTCCATTTATTAAATATTCCAAATTGTAAATAAAAATAAAAATTTAAGTAAAATATATTGCAAATTGTCATATAATCTTAAATCAATAAATAATTTTATTATTATTATATGAATCATAAATAAGGTAGGAGTCTTCCCATGAAAAGTTTTATAGAAATTGTAGAAGAGATTAAAGATATCATATCAGAGGAACATCCAGGGAAAAAAATATTTGATAAAGATATTGCCGATGTTCTTGGAATAACTCAAATGAATTTTGCGACAATGAAAAAAAGAGACAAGATGCCTTTTAATGAACTTTTGGATTTTTGTGCACGAAAAGCTATATCGATCAACTGGCTTTTATATGGGCAAGCGCCTGAAAGTCTTGTTGAATCTACAAACCGTTTTTATATGGTTCGATATTTCAATGATGTCAGTGCATCAGCCGGCGGAGGTGGAGATGTGGACAATGAAGGGTATCAGAGTCTAGAACTTTCTGAAAATTTTATAGATATCTTAGGTGGACAAACTGAGATGAAAAATATAGAAGCTATCAAAGTGAGCGGTGATTCTATGGAACCGACATTTTCTTATGAAGATATTGTTTTTATCAACCGTCAAAAAGTTGATCTTTCTCGTGGTGGAGTTTTTGTTATAAGAACTGAGCATGGACTTTTTATTAAAAGAGTCAGTAAAAGAATAGATGGAAAAATAGATATAATCTCAGACAATAAAGAATACTCAAAACTTACCGTATCTCCTACTGAAGTCGAGTTCATTGGCAGGGTCGTTGGTAAATTTGGAAGTGTTGATTAAGCTTGTACCCAAAAGGTACTTTGCATATAAGGAAAACAGTTGAACTATTTTTGGTCTTTATTTTTACTCTTTTTTTTAAGTGCTTGTTCGCAAGTAAACACTCTTGCCTACGCCGATATTGCAGATCTAAAGGAACTACCACAAACGGCAATACCTTATACTACGTCATTAGATGAAAATAGATCACTCTATGAAGTACAGTCTCAATATGAAAAGCACTATTTTCGGGCTTGGCATATGCAATTGTCAAAATTTTCAATTGAGAGTATGCGATGGCCATTTAGAAGTTATACTCCTAAAAATAGTTATGGAGAAAATCTTGAGCCAATCTCTCAAGCATTTTTAGATCGTCTTAATACAAATACAAATTTTGACAAGTATGCAAGCATCAATGCAAAAGCAATCACAGTTGGACAAAGTAATTTAAGAGCACTTCCGACAGACAAGCCTTTTTTTAATGATCCAAGAAAAGCTGGGGAGGGCTTCCCTTTTGATTATCTACAAGAAAGTTCGATTCATGTCAATGAACCAATAATAATTTCTCATTATTCACTTGATGGAGCGTGGGCTTACATCTCTACCTCATACGCATCAGGATGGATACATACAAACGACTTTGTCCTACTTTCAGAGCAACAATGCCAAGAGTTTGAAAGTGCAAAAAAGATTTCTATTACTGTAGATGACTTTCCTATAAAAGATGATAAAAACCAATTTCTTTATTACAGTAAGATCGGTATGCAATTTCCTCTTTTACAAGAAACGAATGACAGCTATTATGCTTCGGTTATAGTTGCTGGAGTTGATCGTAGTGCCATTTACAAACATATAATACTTCCAAAAAATATTGCAACTGCTGATGTGTTAGCACTAAATCAACAAAACATTACAACGCTTGTAGATTCTATTATCCATACTCATTACGGCTGGGGTGGAATGTATGGAGAGCGAGACTGCTCATCAACACTCAGAGATTTATTTAGTCCTTTTGGCATTTGGTTGCCTAGAAACTCTTCCTATCAAGCCAAAGTTGGAAAAGTTATCTCACTGAATGGCCTTGGTGATGATGCAAAAATAGCGCTAATTAAAAAAGAGGGTGTTCCTTTTGAAACATTGCTCCATAAAAAAGGACATATTCTTTTATACACAGGTGTCTATAATAATAAGGTAGTCGTTATGCACAATCTATGGGGAATAAAAATATCTGGAGGCGGGAAAGATGGACGAATTATCGTAGGTAAAACAGTTTTTTCAACTTTAGAGATAGGTAAAGAGCAAAAATTCTATAGCGGAAGTTTACTTAGTAAACTAGACAGTATGAATATATTAACGCTTAAACCTTAATATCTAAAAGAGCTCCAAACATCTCATCTTGGGATTTGATGGCATTTACATTGGCTTCAACAGATCTTGAGATAGTAATCTGATCTGTAATCTCTTTTGTAAGATCTGTTTGACTTTTTTGCGAACCATTATCTGTAGCAAGTTGTGTATTTGCGCTTACACTTCCATTTGCAGTATCGCTAAGTCGAGTGTCTGAGGGTATAAATCCATCAGTACTTACATTTGCAATGTTATTTGCATTATTATTTAGAAAGACTTGATTGGCTTGTATTGATGAAACATTTGAAGATATCATAATGACTCCTTTAAAGAGTCATTATAGAATGATTTAACTGAAGTTAAAGTAAGTAAATTTTTGAAGTTAGTGAAGATCAGCGTTTAGTTTTACTTCTCTTGTTGAACGACTTACTGAAAGCTCACCTGTAAGAGAGTTTTGTCTAAAATGAAGACCGTTAAGACCTGCAAGCTCTTTACCTTTAAAGATTTCACCCTTAAGAGTATGCTCTGCATTGACTTCATTTATTTTTTCTAAATTTTGTGTAGACATAGTAACTTTTGTACCTTCTAAGATAGCAATACCTGCATCGATAATACAAGCATCTCCAAGAGGAATCCCACATACACTGTTTGCTCCAAGAAGACAGTTTTTACCTATTGAGATAGGATTTCCATCAGTTCCGCTTAAAACTCCAAGAATAGAAGCTCCTCCACCAACATCACTTCCATCACCAACTATCGCAGAAGAAGAGATGCGTCCCTCTACCATGCTCACACCTGTTGTTCCAGCATTGAAGTTGATGTAACTAGCACCTGGCATAACAGTCGTACCAGCATGAAGCTGCGCTCCAAAACGTACTTTTGAAGCTTCTAAAATACGAGTATTGTTCGCTGGAATAATGTGTTGTAAAAATCTTGGAAACTTATCTACGAAATCAATATTTGGATATGTATTTGAAAGTTTAAGTTCGATCTCAAATTCTCTTAACCACTCAAGCTCTATCGGAGCACCTGCTGACCATGCAACATTTGGTAGTGCTCCAAAAGCACCATTAAGATTGATGCTTCTCAGTGCAACTTTTGCTAAAGAAAGAGCATAAAGTTTAAGATATGTAGCTTCAACACTTACACATGGAGCGTCATTAAAGATAAATACAACTTTAAATTCTCCCTCTCTACATCCGCTCTCTTTTAGCTCTGCATAAAGGTGTGAAACTACTTGGATATTTCTATGTGCATCACCATATGCTTCATCGCTGTAAGGAGTAAAAGCATTCAGACAGCTTTCTAAAAATGCTAGATTCACATTGCAAACAACTTCATTTTGTGTGAAGTCTACAGCTATTCCTTGCTCTTTTAGTGCTTCTATAAATATAGCTGCACTTCCGAAGTTTTCATTCCAGTTGATAACAGGGTAGGTTGCTTGAAGCACTTTATCACTGTTCAACTGACCAAAATCAACTCTTGCTATACCAAAAGCAAGTGGATTTATATAGCCTTTTGTTTCAGATTTTATTTTTTCTATCAACGCTTTAAAAGCATCACTTGTTTCTATTATTTGCATATTAAGACTCTTTTTTTAAAATTTGTTTGTAATTATACTTAAAAAAAATTAATTGGTTAAGTGTTAAAAATGGAGGGTATAATTTCACATTATTAGGTGGTTACAATGGACGAATGGATTAATTTTTTACAAGAGAACGATTATTTAGGTATAAAAAAATATTTAAAAAGTAACGTTGATGTTAATGATAGTAGTGAAGAGGGTGATTCTGTTTTAGCCCTAGCTCTTAGATATAGATGTGATGATGAGATCATAAATCTCTTAATCGATAGCGGTGCTGATTTGGATGATTTTAACGAAGATGGCGTGAGTATTTTAGATTATGCCATTATGTATAATAAAATTGATTTGACAAAAAAGCTTTTAGAATCAGGCATTGATGTCAATTTTACGCGCAGACGAAGCAAGTTTACCCCTCTTATGGGCGCTGTTTGTTATGGACGCAAAGAGATTGCAAAGTTGCTCTTAGAAAATGGAGCAGATAGAGAAGCTGTGGATTCAAAAGGACTTGACCCACTTGCCTTTGCTAAAAAAACGCACAGGAAAAGTATGATTGAACTTCTTGAAAGTTTTTAGTCAAGAAGTTTATATTCGATATTTTTTGACTCTAGAAAAGTTTTAAATTTTTCAAACTCATTTTCGACAGCTACTTCATCATAATAGTTTAGAGAAAGTTCTACTTCGGGACCATTTTTGCCTATAATAGGTAAAGATGACAACTCCATATCTGATGGAATCTCATTCATCAGATCTATAAGAGTATTTTCGCTCGTATATGCAAAAAGTGTCTTTCTATACTTTTTTGTAGAGTCCCAAAAGTATTTTTCGACACACTCTGTTATCATCGGATGCGACATCTCAGGAAATCCTGGAACAAAAAAGTATTTATGATCTAACTCAAATGCAGACATATTATTGATAGGATTTTTTATTAGATTTGCATTTTCTGGAAGGTCTGACATAAATATACGATGCGGATAAGCTTCCTCCCCAAATCTATCGATGATATCTTGCTCAAACTTTTTATTTCTAACCAAAGGCTTACATGTAAAGACTTCAGCGGCTATTTCACGTGTAAGATCATCAGGAGTTGAGCCTATCCCGCCAAAGCTAAAAAGCACCGCTTTTTCATCCTTCTTTACCAACTCAAAAATATCTGTAATGAGTTGTTTTTCATCTTTAATAATAAAAGTAGAAAAAAGATTATGTCCATAAGAGTTTAAAAGATCGCGAATAAATTTAAAATGTTTATCTTCTCTTCTTCCATTGAGTATTTCTGTTCCAATAATGACAGCATAAAAATTAACCATAGTAAAAATCCTTGATAGCT
This sequence comes from Campylobacterales bacterium, assembly GCA_038205935.1. Taxonomy (GTDB): domain Bacteria; phylum Campylobacterota; class Campylobacteria; order Campylobacterales; family Sulfurimonadaceae; genus Hydrocurvibacter. The sequence continues at coordinate 12,266 of JBBRBK010000011.1, read as the reverse complement.
AGTAAAAGTTCAGTGATTATAATGAGAATCTTGTTATATATGCCTTACATGTAACCAACTATTTGGTATTATTTTATCTATTAAAATTGAAGGATGAAAAATGTTATTTTCACAAAAGCTCGAAGAGATGATCAAAAAGAGTGTATTACCGGATATCGAAGATAGAATGGATGAGCTTTATGAAATCATCGCAGATAAAAAAAATGAGTCTATTGAGGAAGCAAAAGAGGAACTTGAAGAACTAATAGAGTTTCGTGATGACTTAAAAGAGATTCTTGTTGATATCGAATGTGGCGAGATTGAAGAAGATGAATGTGAAGAGATCTATAATGACATCTTATCAGCACAAATGGAAGAGGACGACGAAGAAGACGAAGAAAAAGAGTAAAGTTTACTTTCTTTCAACTCCTTTAACTATAATTTCAACAACAAAACAGATAGGACTTAAAATATGAGAATTATACTACTTGGCGCTCCGGGTGCAGGAAAAGGCACTCAAGCCCAATTTTTGACTAAAAAATACAACATCCCTCAAATCTCAACTGGAGATATGCTTCGTGCGGCAATCAAAGCTGGCACTGAAATGGGTAAAATGGCAAAAGCATCTATGGACGCAGGTCAACTTGTAACAGATGAGATTATCATCGGTCTTGTAAAAGATCGTATTGCAGAAGATGACTGTAATAATGGTTACTTGCTTGATGGTTTTCCACGTACACTTCCTCAAGCTGACGCAGTTACAAATGCAGGTATTGCTATTGATGCTGTCATCGAGATAGATGTTCCAGATTCTGAGATTGTTACTCGTATGGCTGGTCGTCGTGCGCACTTGGCAAGTGGAAGAACTTATCACTTAGTCTACAACGCACCAAAAGTTGAAGGTAAAGACGACTTGACTGGCGAAGATTTAGTGCAACGTGATGATGATAAAGAAGAAGTGGTACTTGATAGATTAAAAATTTATCACGAACTTACAAGCCCACTTATAGGTTACTATAAAGAGCAAGCGTCCAAAAATTCAAATATCAAATACATCACAGTCGATGGAACAGCTAAAATTGACGAAGTCGAAGCAACTATAGTTTCTCAACTAGGCTAAAAACTATACTAAAAGTGATTGAGTTTTACTCAGTCGCTTTATGAATAACCTCTTTCGTTTTATCTACATTTTCTTTAACATCCTGTTTTACACCGCCCCAAGTTGAAGAACAACCCGTTGACAACACCAATAATAAAGACACGCTAAGTAATAAAAATAAATTTTTCATATTTTTCCTTTTTTTTTAGATTCTGAATGAAATAGATATTTGCATTGGAGAAACTCTCCTAAACAATATAGAAATTCGATTATACATAAAATACAATTAATAGTACGGGATTTTATAAAGAGTACTTCAAAAGTAATATTTTTGAAACTTACTTTTTATAGTTCCTAGCCATAGATACACAAACGGTTAAGGTGCTATAATAGGCGTTCATGATAATGATAATCTGCCTAAGTGAGGCTAATTTTAAATTTCAAAGGACTCTTATGAACAAAAATTATATTTTTATCGGCTTAGCCGTAGGTCTATTTTTAACAGGTTGTGCATCTCGTCAACCACTTACTCCATCAAATAAATTTAATCCAGTTGTGACAAAATTTCTTTATGAAAACCATGGAAAAAGTATTATAAAAGGGAGTGCATATTTACGTAAAAATAATGGAAAAATTGTTACTTGTGAAGGCCTAGAGGTAGGAATGATTCCCGTAACACCATATTCTTCTGAACGAATGCAACATATATATTCCAGCACAGAGAGGGGTTATAGACCATTTTCTAGGGGCATTCCAGAGTTTACCAATACTCCTGATAAATATGAACAATATGTTGTAAAAAGAGTATGCGACAGCCAAGGTCATTTTACCTATGAAAATGTAGGAGATGGCGAGTATTTCATCACTACATCAGTTCAATGGCAAAATGGAAAGGAAAAAGAGGGAGGTATTTTAATGCAAAAAGTAAAAGTATCAAATCGTGAAACTAAGAAGGTTGTGTTGACTGAGTAGGAGTATTTTTCTTAAGCACTTTGTCAAAAATATGAAATAGTATCCAGAAAAATTCCAGATACTAAATTACATTTTAGAAATGATAAAACTTCCCATCTGAGCAACTATATCTTCTATATTTCCTTCGCCACTTATTACATGTAGGAGATTTTTAGCGTTATAAAAAGCTTGTATTTCTTCTAGTGGTTCAGTGTAAACTTTCATGCGGTTATCAAAAACTTCTGTATTGTCATCAGCACCGCGAGCGCGTCCTAGGACTCTATCACGAGCCGTTTCTTCGCTTACATGTACTTCTATGACGCAGCTAAGTTCTAAAGATGAATCGTTTTGCAGATATTCATCCAAAGCGTTTAACTGCTCCATACTTCTAGGATAACCATCTATTATGATAATATCTGTTGGAGCATTTTTTATGGCATTTACGATAGTTGTGATTGCAATTTTAATAGGGACGATAAGACCTTTTGAGATGTAGTTATTTATCTCTAAGCCCAGCTCACTGCCACTCGCAACTTCTGCTCTAAGCATATCGCCAGTAGAGTAGTGTGTTATCTCATCGTTTTGCTTTGCGATCAGCTCTGCATCTGTCGTTTTCCCAGAGCCAGGAGCTCCGATAATGAGAAATAGTTTTTTACGACTCATTACGCTTTTACTTGCTCGCGGATTCTGATATGCAAGTCTTTGAGTTGGTCGTTATCTACTGGACTTGGCGCTTGAGTAAGTAGACAAGAAGCTTTTTGTGTTTTAGGGAAAGCGATAACATCACGGATACTTGATTTTTTAGAAATTAGCATCATAAGTCTGTCAAAACCGATAGCAAATCCGCCATGTGGAGGAGCACCAAATTTAAGTGCGTCAAGCAAGAAGCCAAATTTTTCTCTAGCTTCCTCTTCTCCGATGCCTAAAAGCTTAAATATTTCTTCTTGAACTTCAGGTTTATGGATACGGATACTTCCACCGCCTAGTTCAGTTCCATTTAAAACAATATCATAAGCGATAGATTCTATCTCTTCAACATCCGTTTTATCTGTATCTTTAGGCATCGTAAATGGGTGGTGAAGTGCTTTAACACGACCATCTTCCACTTCAAACATAGGAAAATCAACAACCCATACGAACTCAAATTTGTCTTTATCGACAAGATTCATCTTCTCATGTTCAGCGATAAAGATTCTAAAACGTCCCATATAATCAAGAACAGTTTTTTTATCACCTGCACCAAAGAAAACAACGTCACCCACTTCAAGTTCAGTTCTCTCGATCAAAAGAGCGATATCTTCTTCTTTGAAGAATTTCAAAAGTGGACCTTTTAAGCCGTCTTCTTGCATCTGGAAGTATCCAAGACCATGTGCACCGAATTTACGTACATAATCTTCAAAACTTTTCATCTCACGTTTAGAAAAAACAAGGTCAGCACCCGGAACTCTTAGCGCTTTGATACGGTTTTTATGAGGTTGTTTTGCGATATTTGTAAATATCTCATTGTCACAACGCTCAAAAATGTCGATAACATCAACCATTTTAAGATCATAACGAAGGTCTGGTTTGTCTGAACCGTACCATTCCATAGCATCAGAGTATTTGATGTGGTTAAACGGTGGCTTGATCTCTACGCCACAAGCGCTAAACATACCAACAAGAAGGTCTTCAGCGACTTTGATAACATCTTTTTGAGTACAAAAGCTCATCTCGACGTCTATTTGAGTAAATTCCGGTTGTCTGTCCGCTCTTAAATCTTCATCTCTAAAACATTTTGCGATCTGGAAATATCTGTCAAATCCGCCAACCATTAAAAGCTGTTTGAAAAGCTGTGGAGATTGTGGAAGCGCGTAAAACTCTCCGTTGTGAACACGTGAAGGCACAAGATAATCTCTAGCTCCCTCTGGAGTTGATTTTGTCAAAATAGGAGTTTCAACTTCTAAAAATCCGTGAGCGTCAAGTACGTTACGAGCTGCGATAGCCGCTTTTGAACGAAGACGGAAAGTCTCAAACATAGATGGATCACGAAGTTCTAAATAACGGTATCTTAAACGCGTTTCTTCGCCGACGTTTTTATCACCGATTACAAATGGAGTAGGGGCACTTTTATTTTCTATGACCAATACATCTACAACCATCTCTATATCACCGGTTTTAAGACGAGGATTTACAAGTCCTTCACCACGAGGACGGATCTTACCAGTTGCAACAAGTACAAACTCATCACGAACACCATCAGCAACTTTATGTGCTTCGGCATTATCAGATGGATCAAATACAAGTTGGATAAGTCCGCTTTTATCACGTACATCGATGAATATAATTCCGCCATGATCACGGTAGCTATTTGCCCAACCAGCGATAGTAACGACTTCACCGACATTTTTTATGCTTAGGTCTGTACAATAATGAGTTCTCAAATCTAGATTCCTAAAGAAAAATTTTCGCGATTATAACGCAACTATACTGATAGCAAAATAAACGTCTAGGTGGGACAAATATATATTTTATTGAACATAATATTAACAACTTTACTCTTGACAGTTCGTTATGTAAAAATATATACTACGAAAATGTTTTGAATTGAAGTACTTTGTCACATAATGCTAGGCATTATTTTTGCATAGATCGTTATGTACATAAGTATACAACCAAAAATAGATTTGATTTAAAGGATGGAAATGAAACAAAGTAGAATGATAAAAGTCTCGATGGCAGCGATAGCATTTTGTATAAGCACACAATCTTTTGCAGAGGATACAACGCCAAAAGCTACCTTGGCAGGAAGTTATACAGTTAAATACAATGCTCAACCTACAAGTGTCGATAACTTTTCAGATATGTTTAGTAAAGGAGATTTTTTTGGAAGACTAAGATCAAATACGTTCTTGTTTAACTACTCCAAGTCAACACAAAACGATACCTTATCAAGCGGGCTGGGTGGTTCTCTGGTATTTCAAAGTGGAGTGTATGATAATTTTGATGCGAGATTGGGTCTTTACTATACACATGGTTTTGTAGATAACGCGTCTCTTGCGACTATCAATAACCTCAAAGGTGGTGCCGATGTTTTAAATAGACCAGATTATCGTGCCAATGGAAGTCAGGATCTTGGTGTTTTAGGTCAAGCTTATCTTCGTTATAGCGGTATTTCTAAAAGCGAAGTGATCGTTGGTCGTCAATTTGTTGAAACATTTTTCACAGCTTCAAATGATACAAAGATGATTCCAGAAACCTTTGATGGCGTAGTATTTAATACGAGTGCTTTAGCAAACACAAAAGCGACTATCGCATATTTAGCCGATGAAAAGATGCGTGGACATGCAGATACAAATTCACCTTTAGTATATTCAAGCAGTCTCACAAGCGACAGCATCAATGATGACACGGCGATGGCGAAAGGTCTAACTTATGCAAATCTTATGAAACATGGCAAGTCCACAGATGCGCCGCTTATCATCGCCGAAGTGCATAACACTTCCGTAAAAAATTTAAAACTGGATGCTTCTGCTTATAATGTTCCAGAACTTGTATCTCAAGCGATGCTAGAAGGTAACTATAAAATCGCGTTGGGTAAGGACTTTTCAATTACTCCGGGTGTAAGATATCTACATCAGTTTGATGAGGGCGCTGGCGAGGTTGGAGGAGCATCTTTAAGCGGAAAAGCGCTAACAGATGCAAAAATCAAAGCTGCATATGATGATCCGACTTCCATGAATTCAGATATGATCGCGGCAAGATTAGTAACAAAATATCAAAACTATACATTAAATCTTGGCTATTCTAACATCTATGGAAAAGCTGACTTGATAGATCCGTGGAGAGCATTTCCAACAGCTGGATATACTCGTTCTATGGCTCGTTATAACTGGTATGCAGATTCAAGAAGTTATCGTGTTCAATTTGTAGCAAAAACAAATATAGCGCCTGCATTAAAAGACTTACATGTAGAAGTTTCAGCTCTTCATACAGATAATGATATGGCAAAAGGGTGGCAGAGTGAAAATTATTATTATGTAGGATTTATGCAAAATCTACCGGCGTTACCACAGTTTCAATGGCGTTTAAGAATAGGATATGATGATATTCTCAATGGAACATCAAATGCAGCTAATAATGATAATCTCGACTCTCGTTTAGAGTTCAACTATTTATTTTAAAAGGAAACACAATGAAAAAGACAGTTTTAGCGTTATTATTCTCAATCTCTTCACTTTTTGCAGGCGAGATCAATATCGCAGTGGCGGCAAACGTAAGTTACGCTATGGATGAACTAAAATCTGAGTTTGCTAAAATTTCTCCACAAACAAAGGTACAAGTCACCCTTGGAAGCAGTGGAAAGCTTACGGCTCAGATTAAAAACGGTGCTCCGTATGGAGTTTTTATGTCTGCTGATATGAAGTTTCCTGAAGCCCTTTATAGCGAGGGCATGGCAACTACGAAACCCGTTGTGTATGCTCAAGGCTCTTTAGCGTATTTAAGTGTGCAAAAACAGGATTTTAACAAGGGCATAAATGTCTTGATATCAAAAAATATCAATAAAATCGCTATCGCAAATCCAACCACTGCACCTTATGGAAAAGCCGCGGTAGAAGCGATGCAAAAAGCTGGGATCTACAATCAAGTGAAAGACAAATTTGTTTATGCAGAGAGTATTTCTCAAGCTGTAGCCTATACGACAACTGCGGCAGATATAGGAATTATTGCAAAGTCCTCTCTTTATAGTCCTAAAATGGCTCAATATAAAGAGGGTATAAACTATGCAGAAGTTGATCCAAAACTTTACACACCTATACAACAAGGAATCGTTCTGCTAAAATTTGCAAAAGACAATAAAGAATATAAAGCATTTTATGACTTTATTCTAAGCCAAAAAGCAAAAGCAATCTTTAAAAAATATGGATACATCATTTAATGAACACACTAAAAGCAACAGTAGCACAGATGCATAACTTTGAGGGAATCTCTCTTGTAGAGTTTAAGATGCAGGAAAATCTTCTTGCATTAGTAGCTTTAGAGATAGATGAAAAAGTGAAAGTCGGCACGGTTGTGACACTTCTAGTCAAGGCAACTAATGTTGTCTTGGCAAAACATAAAATTGAAGATATTTCACTTTCAAATCAGCTGGAATGTTTGATAAAAGAGATACAAATGGGAACTCTTTTATCAAGTATTACTCTACATGTAGAGGAAAGTATTTTGGAGAGTATCATCACAACAAAGTCGCTCAAAAAACTTGACTTACATGTAAACGATAAAGTTGTCGCACTCATAAAAGCAAGCGATCTTTCAATAGCATCAATAGAATAAAAGGATTTTTTTTGACTCCACTTTTAGACCACGAACTCATCGAATATATCAGAGAAGATATCCCATATTTTGACCTTACCACACATCTTTTAGCACCAACACCAAAGCTTGCTAAACTTGAGATATTTACAAGAGATGACATCGTCGTCGCCTGTTCTGAAGAAGCACAAAGAGTCGCAGAACTTTTAGGATGCAGTATCGTAAAAAATACACCTTCTACTACATTTTTACAAGCGGGATCTTTGGTTTTAAAACTCCAAGGCGATTCAGATAAACTCCATCAAGCGTGGAAATTGTGTGCCGTCTTACTTGAATACGCTTGTGGCATCGCTACATACGGGTATCAAATGCTTCAAAATGCCCATACTCTCAATCCTAAATGTGAGATTTTAGTCACAAGAAAAAGCATACCCTTTACAAAAAAGTTTGCCATGCGAGCATTGCTTTGTGGTGGTGTTTTGCCTCATCGTCTAGGACTTTCAGAATCCATCGTTATTTTCGATCATCATCGTGCACTTTTTGAAGATAAAGAGCAGTTTATTAACGCATTTCACGACTTAAAAAGAAAAGCGGTCGAGAAAAAAGTGGTTGTAGAATCTGATACGCTTGAAGATGCAAAAGAGATGCTTTGCCTTGGCGCAGATGTGATCCAGATGGATAAATGCGATCAAAGTGTTTTAAAAGAGTTGGTAGAGTACAAAAATCAGAACTTTCCTCACGCAAAGATACTAGCCGCAGGAGGTATCAACAAAGAAAACGCTGCACTTTTTGCCAAAACTGGAGTAGATGCCATCGTCACTAGCAGTCCTTATCAAGCTAAAATGGCAGACTTTGGAACACGCTGGATCAACCTGTGAACGATCTCAATTTTGAACCATTTTTTCTCTCATTTCGCTTAGCTGCTACTGTTACTTTCATCCTATTTTTAATTGCCTTGCCTCTTGGCTGGTGGCTTTCTCAGACAAAAAATAGATTTAAACCCGTCATCGAAGCCATCGTTTCTTTGCCTATCGTTTTACCTCCGTCGGTGCTTGGTTTTTACATTCTTTACGCGCTTTCTTATAACTCGCCCTTTGGCTCATTTATGAATGAGTATTTTGGTATCAAGATGGTTTTTAATTTTACAGGTCTTGTGATTGCCAGCTGTTTTTACTCCTTTCCTTTTATGGTGCAACCGCTTCAAAGCGGATTTGAATCTTTAAATAAAAATATGCTCGAAGCCTCTTACATCGCAGGAAAAGGGAAGATAAAAACACTCTATCATGTAGCACTTCCAAACATTAAACCCGCACTTTTGACAGCACTTATCATCACCTTCGCACATACAGTCGGAGAGTTTGGTGTCGTACTAATGGTAGGTGGATCTATTCCGGGAGAGACAAAAGTCGCATCTGTAGCAATCTATGAATATGTCGAGATTATGGACTATAAATCTGCACATATTTACAGCGCCATTATGGTTGCTATTAGCTTTTTGGTACTGCTTGGCGTTTATATGTTTAACCAACATCAAAACCGTAAATTGAGAGTGATCTAATGCTAAAACTAAACATTAACAAAAAACTTCACGGTTCAAACGGTGAGATGGCTTTACATGTAAGCCTTGAGTTAAAGCAGGGCGATTTTGTAGCACTCTCTGGACAAAGTGGAAGCGGAAAAACGACGCTTTTACGTATACTCGCAGGACTTGAAGAAGCGAGCGGTGAGATAGATGTTTTTGGCACAAAGTGGCTTGATGGCAAGAAAAAGTTACCGCCTCAAGAGCGTGGGATCGGTTTTGTATTTCAAGATTATGCACTTTTTGCAAATATGACAGTGATGCAAAATCTGCTTTATGTGCAAAAAGATGAAAAACTTGCCAATCATCTTTTAGAACTTACCCAACTCAGTGAACTTAAAAACAGATATCCAAATACTTTGAGCGGCGGACAAAAACAGCGTGTCTCTTTATGTCGAGCGTTGATGAAACGTCCAAAGATTTTACTTATGGATGAACCGCTTTCAGCGCTTGATCCAGAGATGAGAACAAAGCTTCAGCACGACATATTAACGTTGCATAAAGAGTTTGGTACGACAACCATTATGGTGAGTCATGATCCAAGTGAAATCTATCGTCTTGCTTCAAGAGTGCTTGTCTTAGAACAAGGGAAAATCACCCAAGACGGCACAACAAAAGAGATACTGTTGCACACTAGAGGAAGCCAAAAGTTTACATTTTCGGGCGAACTTTTAGAGATCATAAAAGCAGATGTCATCTATATCGCCGTGGTTGCTATCGGCCAGCAAATCGTCGAAGTCGTTGTAAATTCACAAGAAGTCAAAAACTTTACCATCGGACAAAAAGTCCAAGTTAGCACAAAGGCATTTTCACCCTCATTGTCGTAAAAACAGTATAATCCACAAAAATTACTTAAAGATAAGCCATGCAAAACCTTCTCAATCTTCTTGCTCAAAAAACAAATCTCAAACCTGAGATCATTTCCAATATCTTAAAACTTTTAGAAGAGGGCGCGACTATTCCCTTTATTGCTCGTTACCGAAAAGAACTCACAGGCGGAGCGGATGATGAAACACTTCGTGCTTTTGAAGATATTTATACAAGTACGAAAAAACTCTTAGAACGTAAAGAGGATGTCAAAAGGCTCATCGCTGAGCGAGCGACACTCACACCTGAGATACAAAAAAGTATCGATGAAGCCGAAAACTTGAGAATTTTGGAGGATATTTATCGTCCTTTTAAAGAGAAAAAAAGTTCACGCGCAAGTGTCGCCGTGGCAAATGGACTCACACCTTTGGCAAACACTCTTCAAAGTGCGAAAATGAGCAAAGAGGAGTTTTTGGTTTTTGCTAAAAGTTTTGTAAAAGGTGCAGTAAAAAGCGTGGATGAAGCCGTTTCTGGCGCGCAAGATATTTTGGCAGAGTGTTACGCAGAAGAGCCAAGAGAGCGTGAAAACTTACGAAATACTATGTCGCGTTATGGAAACTTAGAGATTAAAAAGGGTAAAAGTTTCAATGAAAAGGGGGTACTTCTAAACTTTGTAGATAAGAGTGAAAAAGTCGCTTATATTCCTTCGCACAGATACTTAGCTTTGATGCGCGGAGTCAATGAAAAAGAGCTAAGTGTCAAGATAAGTGTCGATATGGAGCGCATAGAACAAAATATCAAAAGCTATAAGATTCCTCGCAATGCCTCAAGCTCTAAAGAACTTTTATTTGATGCTTACAAAGATGGACTCAAGCGTCTTTTACTTCCATCCATCGAGCGCGAAGTCCATGCGGAACTCAAAGAAAAAGCGGACGTACAAGCCATCAACACTTTTGGCAAAAATCTCTCGCAACTTCTCATCACTCCACCTGTCACAAAAAGAGTGATTTTGGGTGTCGATCCAGCATTTGTGAGCGGATGTAAGCTTGCAGTTTTAGATGAAAATGGCAACTTTTTAGATTCTGCGGTTATCTATCCGACAGAGCCGAAAAAAGATTATGAAAACTCAAAAAGAAAGATTTTAGAGCTTGTTAAAAAATACAATATCAAAGCCATCGCCATCGGCAACGGAACAGCTTCAAGAGAGACAGAAGAGTTTTTTGCAAGAATCAACAGTGAAATAGAGGAACAACTCAGTTACACAATCGTCTCAGAGGCGGGTGCTTCGATTTACAGCATCTCAAAAATTGCTTCAGATGAGTATCCTAAACTTGATGTAACGATCCGCGGAGCGATCTCCATCGCTGGGCGTCTTCGTGATCCGATGGCGACTTTAGTTAAAATAGATCCAAAATCTCTAGGAATAGGGCAGTACCAGCATGACGTTGATCAAAAACTTCTAGAGAAAAAACTCTCTGATGTCACAGTCGATCTTGTAAATCGTGTGGGAGTAGACATCAACTCCGCTTCTGCTTCGCTTTTATCTTTTGTCGCGGGCATTGGAGAGAAACTTGCCAAAAATATCATAGCCTATAGAGATGAACATGGCAATTTTAAAACAAAATCTGAACTCTTACATGTAAAGGGTTTGGGTAAAAAAGCGTATGAACAAGCCGCAGGATTTATCCGCATAAAAGACGCTAAAAACCCGCTTGAAAACACAGGTATCCACCCTGAGAGTTATAAAGTTGCTGAAAAACTAAGTAGTATGGATTTGGATAATGTGGATATTGCAGTAGTTTCAAATGCCTTACATGTAGGCAAAGAAACATTAAAAGACATCATATTTGAACTCAAAAAACCAGGCTTTGATCCAAGAATGGAACTACCACCCATCGCTTTTAAAAGCGGACTTACAGACATTTCGATGTTGCATGAGGGAAGTATTGTTTCGGGAGTTGTAAGAAATATTACGGATTTTGGAGCATTTGTAGATATCGGTCTTAAAAATGATGGATTGATTCATATCTCAAAGATCAGCGAAAAAAGAGTTTCGCATCCGCTTGAAGCGGTTAGTCTTAATCAGTATCTCTCACATATCGAAGTGATAGCAATAGATAGAGAAAAGGGTAAAGTGAGCCTAAGTCTTAAAACTTCTCAGTGAGATCTTTTTTTGAGCAACCATATAGCCCACTGATAGCTTTCTATCAATATAAATGTGAGCAGTGTCGCTATCAGGATGTATCCAAGCATCCACGGAGTTGGAGTAATGACGTGAAGCCAATTTGGAACAAAATATAAAACGCTGCCTTGAAGTGCAATTCCAAGGGCAAGACCAATCCAGACATAGGGATTGATAGTAAGGCTTTTTTTGATATTTAGAAAAAATGGCTCCTCACTTTTTTGTGCCAGAACAGCATTTACCCACTGCGAAGTGACAATGGTACAAAAAGAGATTGTAAGAGCAACCTCATAGGCAACACCTTTTTTTAATAGGTAGGCAAAAAGAGTAAGGGTGACGAGGGCGTTGACAAGAGAGATCCACGTGATTTTTCCTATCTG
>JBBRBK010000010.1:0-45745 GCA_038205935.1 Campylobacterales bacterium | reverse complement strand
AAGAAATTTTTGATTTAGAATAATTTGTATAGGATTAAAAAAAAGGTAGTGGCGCGGTGGACGAGACTCGAACTCGCGACCCCCTGCGTGACAGGCAGGTATTCTAACCAACTGAACTACCACCGCGCGTATATTGAAAAGATGTCACTAAATTTTGCTTTTTAAAGTAAACAAAAACTTGTAATTTTTGATAGATGTGCTAAGGTTTTGGCGAAGGATACTAAAGTATCTGAGCTAAAAGCTTCGTGCATATATCAACAATTATGGTGGGCATTACTGGACTCGAACCAGTGACATCTACCTTGTAAGGGTAGCGCTCTACCAACTGAGCTAAACGCCCAAAAATATGCTTTTTACTCTACTCGTCGTCAATCAATCACTCACATAGTAGACTATGCTTCGCTCTTTCTTTCCTAGATTAAAGAAAAAATCAAGATTTTTCTTTTTCACACCAAATAATGGCGACCCCTAAAGGATTTGAACCTCTGTTCCTACCATGAAGTGATAGTGTCCTTGGCCACTAGACGAAAGGGTCACTTTCATACAACAAAAGGTTTGTCAATGTTTTAATTTTTGATAGATGTGCTACGTTTAAAGTTCTGTTTATAAGAGATAAAACAAATCCGCTTACAACACCAAATGCCGCTGATTCTGTAGGAGAAGCTACACCTGCAAAAATACTGCCAAGAACAAAAGCCATCAAAAGAAGTGGAGGAACAATTGCTTTAATGAGTTCAAAGATGCTCTTTTTTTCTTCACTTACAATAGCGGGTGCATCTTCTTTATTTATATAAGCTCTATATTAATAGTGGATGATGCCACACAAAAACTTCGTATAGGTTCTGCTAAAAGCTTATCTGCATCCTATAATGCTCTAGTAGATAATATGCCACTCGGGCATGGGGAAGGCTCATGCGCAACAGCATGTTATACCGCTTTACCTGTCTATGTTTCGGATATGCGTACAGATCCTCTTTGGGCAAAATATCGAGAAGTATTCTCTACATATAAATGGTTAAAAAGTTGCTGGTCAACACCATTTTTTGATATCCAGAAAAAAGTATTAGGTTCATTTGCCATTTACGGCAATACATGTAGACAACCCTCTTTGGATGAGAAGGAGTTGATGAACTTTGCTGCTTCATTGGCGGGGATTATTATTGAACGGTTTAAAAATCAGGAAGCTTACACGAAGCAGGCTACTTTTTTTCATACTTTAGTCAATACCATTCCTGATATGATTTGGCTTAAAGATATCAATGGAGTATATCTTGGTTGTAATCCAACGTTCGAACGCTTCTTTGGAGCCAAAGAAGATCAAATAATCGGGAAAACGGATTATGATTTTGTAAATCCTGAATTGGCTGATTTGTTTCGCTTAAATGATAAAGTAGCGATTGAAGCTAATGCTCCTAGTATGAATGAAGAGTGGATTACCTTTGCCGATGATGGACATGAAGCTCTTAATGAAACAATCAAAGTTCCTATGCTTGATAAAAGCGGAGAAGTAATTGGTATTTTAGGAATATCTCACGATATAACAGAGCGAAAAAATATTGAGTCTGCCCTGTTTGAGAGTAAAGAAAATTTAAGACTCTTTATTGATCATGCTCCTGTTGCTCTTGCTATGTTTGATAATCAAATGCGTTATCTTGCCGTCAGTCGTCGATGGTTGAGTGACTATCGTCTTGAGGGTATTGATGTCCTTGGACAATCTCATTATGAAGTGTTCCCTGAAATCACCGAAGATTTGAAAGAGATCCATCTTCGTGCCTTAAACGGAGAGATAATTAAAAATGATAATGGTCGATTTGTACGTCTCGATGGCAGTGTACAATGGTTAAAGTGGGAAGTTCGTCCATGGTATAAAACAGATGGAAGTATTGGAGGCATTGCTCTATTTAGTGAAGATATTACAGCGTTAAAACAATCAGAAAGCCACTATCGTACTCTATTTGAGCGGACTGGTACATGTATCGCGGTTATCGAAAGGGATGGAACAATCTCATTGATGAATGAGCAGTTCAGTGAACTCAGTGAAGTCAGCAAAGAAGAACTGATAGGAAGTTCATTTTTCAATCTTATCGATGAGACTGATAAAGAGAGGATGAGAGAATATCATGCCCTAAGATCAGTAGATTCATCGTTGCCAAATCATTATGAATTCAACTTTGTAAACGCAAAAGGACGAAAAGGCATAGCGGAAATTCATGCGGTTTATTTGAGTGATACCAAGCAAACCATTGTCTCCGTCATTGATATTACAGAACAAAAAAAAGCGCAAACTGCATTGATAGAAAATGAACGCTTTTTGAACGCGTCTCAAAGTATTGCAAAGATCGGGAGTTATATGATAGATATGCAATCACTGGAGTTTACAACTTCTGAGACCATGGATCAAATCTTTGACATTGACAAAGATTATAAGCATAATTTTGAGGGTTGGACTGAACTGATCCATCCAGATGATCGTTTGCGAATGAATGAATATTTTATCAATGAAGTTGCCACTAAACATCAGAGCTTTGATAAAGAATACAGAATAGTTTCTCCTAGCAGCAAAGAAGTAAAATGGGTCCATGGACTTGGAAAGTTAGAATTCCAAGAGGATGGAACATTAGTAAGGATGTTTGGAACGATTCAAGATATTACAAAAAGCAAACAGATGGTGGCATCTTTGCATAAGCTTTCTTTGGCAGTTGAACAGAGCCCCAACGCCATCGTTATCACCGATACGGATGGAAATATTGAATATGTCAATACCGAGTTTACTCGCAATACCGGATACAGCCCTGACGAGGTCATAGGTGAAAATCCTCGTATATTACAGTCTCATCAAACAGCAAGTTCAACTTATGATGATATGTGGGAGCATTTAACAAAGGGAGAGATCTGGAAGGGAGAGCTGATCAATCAGCGCAAAGATAAAAGCGTGTATATAGAATCAGCAATCATCGCTCCAGTCAAAGAAGAAGATGGAAAAGTTACAAATTATATAGCCATTAAAGAGGATATTACAAATAAAAAAAGAGCAGAAGAGTATATAGAAAATCTTGCTCATTTTGACCAACTGACGGGTTTGGCAAACCGTACTTTGCTCAATGACCGTGTAAGCTATCTGCTTGGTATGGCAAAGAGGACTCAAAAACATTTTACAGTTATGTTTTTAGATCTTGATCACTTTAAAAATATCAATGACTCTTTAGGCCATACATTAGGCGATAAAGTTCTCATAGAAACAGCAAAGCGGATTAAAGGTTTGATCCGAGTGGAAGACACGGTTGCAAGATTGGGAGGTGATGAGTTTATCCTGATTTTTCCAGAAACTGACTCAAATGCAGCGATCCATGTCGCTACGAAATTGATAGAAGAGATCTCAAAACCATCCATTATAGAGCTCCATGAACTCACGATCACTCCATCTATCGGTATTGCGATCTATCCTGATGATGGAGAAGATTTTGATACTCTTTTGAAAAATGCAGATACTGCGATGTATAAGGTAAAAAATGACAGTCGTAACAACTTTCACTTTTTCACCCAAGAGATGCAAAAAAATTCTGCGCGCAATCTTGAACTCAGTAATGCTCTTAGACATGCACTCAAACGTGGTGAACTAGAACTTTACTATCAGCCGCAAATTGCTATAGAAGATGGCAGAGTTATCGGAGCTGAAGCTCTTCTTCGTTGGAATCATCCAGTGCTTGGTATGATTTCTCCTGCGGAGTTTATACCGATTGCAGAAGACAGTGGACAGATTATCGAGATAGGTACATGGGTACTGCGCACTGCACTTTTAGAGATGAAAAGGTGGATCGAGAGTGGATTTGACCCGCTGATCGTAGCTGTCAATATCTCTGCTATTCAATTTAAACAGCCAAATTTTTCAAAGCTGATTATAGATGCTCTTCAAGAGATAGAGGTTCCACATAAATGCTTGGAACTTGAACTCACCGAAGCTGTTGCAATGCACAATCCAAAAACGGTTATTACTATCATGAATCAGTTGCATGATCTTGGAATTCGCATGTCCATCGATGATTTTGGAACAGGTTATTCCTCTTTGAGCTATTTAAAACAGTTTAAAGTTTATAAGCTCAAAATCGATCAGTCGTTTATCCACGACATCGCCACTGATGGAGATGATAGATCTATTGTATCTGCTATCATAGACATGGCAAATAATCTTGGACTTCAAACTATTGCTGAGGGCGTAGAAACAGCTGAACAGCTCTCTTTTTTACGTTTACATGGATGTAACGAAATACAGGGGTATTACTTCAGTAAACCTCTACGAGCTGATGATTTTATGAAATTTGTTGTCAATAATAAGCACCAGCAATAATAAGGTAATATGTTAAAATAAAGAGGCTTTTTATAAAGTCAAATCACAATAAAAAGGATCCATCATGAAAATCAAAGTTATAGCGTTAGCATCGTTGTTATGTGTGGGAACTCTGTTTGCGGGGACTTACAAAGTGGATGTCGATCATACAAATGTAGCCTTTAAAGTGAAACACTTAATGATCTCAAACGTCAAAGGTGAGTTTGGCAAGTTTAGCGGAACTTTTGTGTACGATGAAAAAACAAAAACATTACAAGCTTTACATGGAGACGTAGATGTGACTTCCATATCTACAGATAATGCAAAAAGAGACGCCCATCTTAAAAGTGCAGATTTTTTCGATGTAGCAAAATACACAACGATGAGTTACACACTTGATAAAGTCGTGGGTGATAAAGCGTACGGAAAACTTACAATTCACGGCATAACAAAAGAGGTAGCTATGGAGCTTGAGCTCAGTGGCAATGTTATAAAAGACCCTTGGGGCAACACAAGAACAGGTCTTTCACTCAGCGGTACAATCAACAGAAAAGATTTCGGACTTATGTGGAATCAAGCTATTGAAGCTGGCGGCGTAATGGTTGGTGATGATGTCAAGATCAGCGTAGAGATTGAGGGGATTTTACAAAAGTAATTGCTTACATGTAAGGAGTAGAGATGATACAAAAAATTTCTAAAGAGGGGATGTTTCTCTCAAATCAAGGTTGGCTAGAGAGTCGTTTTCATTTCTCATTTGCCGAGTATCGAGACTATGACAATATGCATTTTGGAGTGCTTCGTGTCTTGAATGATGACATTGTCCATCCGATGAGTGGATTTGGTATGCATCCGCATGAAAATATGGAGATCATCTCTTATATCGTTGATGGAGAGATCACGCATAAAGATTCTATGGGAAATGAACGGATTTTAAAACGTGGCGATGTGCAGTATATGAGTGCGGGAATTGGGGTGATGCACTCAGAATACAACAATCATCCAAGCCAAGATCTTAGACTTCTTCAGATCTGGATATTGCCGCCTCAAAAAGGGATGGAACCTATCTATGGAGATATCTCTTTTGAGGCAGACGAGCGCAAAAACAAACTCTTACATGTAATCTCAAATGAAACGGGAAATGGTAAAGTGAAAATCCATCAAGATGCCAATATTTATGTTTGTGAGTTGGAATCTGGCAAAGAGATTAGTTTTAACATCGATGAAAATCGACAAATATATTATGTACAGATAGAAGGAAATGCTGAGATAAACGGTTCACATCCACAAAGCGTTTCGCATGTAAGCAAAGGTGACGCTGTAAAAATTACAGATGAAAAACATCTACATGTAAGAGCATCCAGTGAATCACATTTTCTCTTTATTGAGATGAAGTCTTAATTTGATTTAGAAAAGATAAAGCATAAACACTCTAAAATTCTTTAAATGACTGATGGTCGGTCATTATTAAATGATCTTAGGAGGCTTTATGGCGATTATCGTCGACAAGGTGCAAAAAAGAAAAGATATTGCCCTTACATGTAAGGCTCTTTTTGTACAAAAAGGGATCAAAAATCTTACGATCTCACGCATTGCCAAAGAGGCTGGAGTGGGCAAGGGTACTTTATATGACTATTTTCAAAACAAAGAGGATATTGTTTTTGAAATTGTCAATATTTTACTTTTAGAACATGATGCGTTAAAAGAGATAAAAATTGCAAAAGCGACATCGACAAAAGAGAAGATAAAGATCTTTTTTGAATTTTTTTATAATGATGAAGTTGAGCTTCGAGAACTTTACAAAGAATTTGTGTCCATAACTTTAAGCGAGCCAAACAGTGAGATGAGTGAATTTCATGCAAAGTGCTATCAGACTTATGCTGATTGGTTTAAACAAGTTTTACAAGAGGGTGTTGCAAAAGGTGAGATTATTGAACAGGCCATCGCACTTTCCAATGGACTTTTTGCCCTTGGAAAAGGGATGTTCCTCTCTAGTTGCGCGACAAACTGCACGGATACTCTGCAGCACGAGATAGAGAGTTATATAGATACTTTATTTGATTTGATTGAGGTGAAAAAATGAGAAGAGTCGCATTAATGTTGTTGCCTGTACTTTTATGTGCGGATGATCTAAAATCGTTGCTTGATTTTGCAACTAAAAACAGTGATATTGTACAGACAAAAGTACAAACGCAAGATGCAAAAAGCAAAGAGCTTGAATCACAAAAAAGTGCCTACTATCCGACGGTGGATCTTGGCGCTTACTATCAAAGACTAGATAAAAAAAGTCCTTTTATGCCGGGTGAGACTTACAGCGGATATGCAAAAGTAGGTGTTGATATCTATGATGGAGGAAGAAAATCATCGTTGGTGGAACAAAAACAAAACGAACTTAAATCTAGTAGTTTTGATACAGCCGCGACTAAGAAGAACCTCTCTTTAGACATTGTGCAAGATTTTTACAATATAAAAAATCTTCAGGCAACTCTAGGAGCAAAAGAGGAAGCAGGAAAATTTCTTAAAGCCCAGCTTTATCGTGTGGGTCAGTTTTTTATCGCAAGAATGGCAACAAAAGATGAGGTGGACAGACTTCAGTCTGCATTTGACACCAATACTTATGAAGTAGAAGCGACAAAACTACAAATACTTTCAGCTAAAAAGATTCTTTCTTTAAAAGTTGGAAGAGATGTGGAGAGTTTTGAAGATTCTTCATTTAAGGAACCTGCAAGTGAGAGTTTTGAGCAAAGCGACAGTCTAAAATCTTTAGTCGCACAAAAAGAATCCCTTAGTTCGGGTGCAGGCGCATTGATGAGTGCCTATTATCCGATGCTTAGAGTTGAAGATACTTACAGTGTTTACGGATATGGCAATGTTGATCCGATAATGCCAAAACAACCTGACAGCCAAAACCAACTGATGGTCACGCTGGGTATGAGAGTTTTTGATAATGGCACTGTAGAAAAAAGTAGAGAAGCGATCATCGCTTCTTCTCAAGCCCTCAACACGCAGATCAATTATCTTTCAAAAGAGCAAAAGGTGAACTTTGAGATCTCTCAAGAGAAGATCAAAACAAGTAAAGTGGAAATTTCAAGTGCTACAAGTGCCCTCCAAGCGGCTAGAAGTGCCTTTACAACCATTGAGGAAAAGTACAATGCAGGTATCGCGGACAATGTCACCTATCTCGATGCCCTCGCTTCTTTGACAAATGCAAAAGCACTTGAAACAAAAGCATTAAACGACATGCAAGGTGCTTATGCAACTTATTATTACTATAGTGGAAAAGATATCAAGGAGTTTTTAAAATGAGAAAATTATTATTTGTTTTAGCCATATTATTTGTGAATGTACAAGCAGAAAATATTTATGCAACTTTTAACGTTACACCAGCTAAGAGTGCAGATGTCGCTTTTTATGCTAGTGGCGTTGTTGATAAGTTGTATGTAGATATCAACTCAAAAGTAAAAAAGGGGCAAAAACTCGGAACGTTGCAAAACAATGATCTTCAAGCCTCTTTAGAGATGGCGAAAGCATCACTGAAAGATGCCAAAATTGCTTTGGAATTTGCTTCACGAGATTACCAAAGAGAGCAAAAAGTACAGCATCTTGTTGATGAAGCGACATTTGATAGATTTAGACAAGCATATGAAAGAGCTACAGCGGGAGTCGTCAATGCTCAGGCAAATGTCAAATACAAACAGTCTCTTGTAGATAATAGTATTTTATACGCACCTTTTGATGGAATTATCACAGACAAAAAAGTTGAAGTGGGTGATGTTGTGAGTTCGATGATGCTTAAAACTGCGTTTACTATTCAAAGCTCTTCAAGCAGAAAACTGCTTCTCGAATTTGATCAAACAAACTGGAACAAAGTGAGAGTAGGCGATACATTTCGATATAAAATTGACGGCGATACAAAAGAGCATATAGGAAAAATATCAAAAATTTATTCTGTTTCAAATACTGCAAACAGAAAAATGAAAGCTGAAGTGATGGCAAATGATATTATGGTTGGCCTTTACGGTGATGGCAACATCATAACAAAGTAGGTGCCCGATGTATAAATTTGCAATCAATAGGCCAATAGCGACGCTGATGTATGTGCTGACGCTCTTTATCTTTGGATATATGAGTTTCAAAGCGATGCCAGCGGCCCTTTTTCCAAATGTAGATTTTCCTATCGTTACGATCAAAACAGTGTATCCTGGTGCTGAATCAAGCACAGTGGAATCACAAATAACAGATAAAGTAGAAGAAGCAGTTTCAGGGATAGATGGCGTAGATGAGATTGTTTCAACAAGTAGTGATGGCGTGAGTGTCGTAACCGTCAAGTTTTTCTTAGAGCGCAAGATTGATGAAGCGACGAATGATGTGCGTGATAAAGTCTCGGCAGTCAGACTTCCAACGAATGCAAAATCACCACTTGTAAGTAAGCTCGATATTGGCTCTGCTTCTGTTATCAACGTATTTTTAACGGCTAAAAAGCACAATATTAAAGAGTTGATGCTTTTTGCTGATGAAAAAGTGAAGCCTTCTTTACAGCAGATTGAAGGTGTTGGTGCTATCAATATCATTGGTTACAAAGATAGAGAGATACGCATTTTTCCAGATCCAAATCTTTTAAATAAATTTGGTATCTCAGTCACAGAACTCAATAATATTGTAAGTAAAGAGAATGTAAAAATCGGTGGCGGAAAGCTTATCTCTGCAGATAAAGAGGTTGTTCTTAAAACAAAAGCAGATGCTTTGAGCGTGAATGAACTACGCGAGATGATTATCAAAGATGGGATCAAGCTAAAAGATGTTGCCCGCGTTGAAGATGGGCTGAGTGATCCAAAAAGCTATGCCTCTTATAATGGACAAGAGGGCGTTATGCTTGAAGTGCAAAAGATTTCAGGGACAAATACCCTTGATATCATTAAGCGTGTTAAAGCTGTTGTACCAAACTTGCAAAAGATGTCAGGAGATAATTATGGAGTGCAGACACTTCAAGATACAGGACCATTCATCATCCATTCATTAGAAGATGTTGAGTTTGACCTTGTTTATGGTGCGATTTTGGCGGTGATCATCGTTTTTGGATTTTTGCGTAACTTTACTATTACTACGGTTTCCGCGCTTTCTATCCCTATCTCCATTATGGGAACGATTGCTTTTATGCACTATATGGGATTTGATCTCAATAAGATGACACTTGTGGGGCTTACCCTTTCCATTGGTATTATTATTGATGATGCTATTGTTGTTTTAGAAAATATCTATAAAAAGATGGAAGCTGGAATGGGGCGCTTGGAAGCTGCGTATGAGGGAGTTAAAGAGATGGCATTTGCAATTCTTGCGATCTCTGCGATGCTTCTTGCTGTTTTTATTCCAGTGGCAAATATGAGCGGAATAGTGGGCAAATTTTTTGAAAGTTTTGCGATGACCGTGGGTTTTGCTGTTGTGATTTCTTATACGGTTGCTATGAGTTTTATGCCGAGTTTGAGTGCTCGAGTCTTGCATAAGGGTGAGAGCAGATTTTATAATGCAACGGAACCGATCTTTAGATTTTTGGACCGTATGTATGAAAAGACTTTGAAATTTGTTTTGAGATTTAAAGTGATTACCATTGTTTTTGTATTGATTCTTTTTGCGGCATCTTTGAGTCTTTTTCCAAAGATTGGGATGGATTTTATCCCAAAAGAGGATAAGGCTGAATTTCAAGTAGATCTCAAAGCTAACACTGGAGTCTCACTCGAAGAGATGATCAAAAAATCACAAGTAATAGAAGCTCTTATAAAACAAGATAAAGATGTTGTCTTTACAACTTTGAGCGTGGGATATAACAGTGTTGCTGAAAAAAATAAAGCCGCTATCTATGTAAAGCTCACAGCAAAAGATCAGAGAAAAGAAAATCAAGAACAGGTTATCCAAAATCTAAGAGAGAAGCTCAAAGCATATCAGAGTAAAGAGTTGTTTATAACCGCCGCTGCGATTCCTGATATCAAGGGTGCAGGGGTAAGTGTGCCTTATCAGATAGTTTTAAAATCTGATTCATTTGATACGCTAAAAATTGCAACAAAAAATTTAACAGAGTATCTTAAAGCGAAAAAAGGGTTTGTAGATATCGATACAAATCTTGATGATGGAAAACCTCAGATCGATATCAATATCATTAGAGAAAATGCCGCAAGATATGGCATTACAGCAACGCAGATCTCAGAGGCGATCTCGACAGCTTTTTCAAGTGATATTGAGCTTTCTTATTTTGAGGAAAATGGAAAGCAATACAATATTACATTGCGATTTGAAGATGCCAACAGAGTCAAGGTAGCGGATCTAGGCAAGATTCAACTTCGCGGTACAAATGGAGAACTTGTATATCTCAGTGGCTTGGTAAGGTTCACTCAAACATCTTCTCAGGCGTCTATCTATCATTATGACAGACAACGTCAGGTAAGCGTATACGCAGATCTTTTCGGGCTTGACCTTGGTGGAGCAGTTACATATACAAAAGAGGGTATAGATAAGCTTTTGCCAGCTGGTGTAACTTATAAGTTTACAGGTTTTGCTGATGAGATGGTAAAGACAGGGAAAGCTTTTGGTACTGCAGTGGGGCTTTCTGTGATACTGATGTTTATTATCTTGGCAATACTTTATGAGTCGCTGATTCAGCCAATCATCATTATGATTGCATTGCCACTAAGTATTGTGGGTGTTATGATAGCTCTTTTTGTAAGTGGACAGCATTTTAGCCTTTTTGTTATGATAGGGTTTATGTTGCTTATGGGAATGGTTGGGAAAAATGCGGTCTTGCTAGTTGATTTTGCGAATATTGCCATTGAAAGTGGGAAAAAAGTGGATGAAGCCCTCATAGAAGCTGGAGAAAAAAGACTTCGTCCTATTTTAATGACGACAATTGCGATGATTTTCGCTATGATTCCAATTGCAATTAGCACAAGTTTGGGTAGTGAGACAAAAGCTCCGATGGCCATTGCGGTTATCGGCGGCTTGCTCAGTTCGATGTTTTTGACACTTTTGATAGTGCCTGTCATCTATAAACTGATCTATCCGTTCGACAGATGGCTAAGAAAATGGTATGAAAAGAAAAAGTTAGAGGTTTAAACATAACTTAAAGCTAGTTTATGTATAATTTCGAACTTTTTATATACTGATTAAGATTTAAGGAAGCGCCATGTACGCAATCATCAAAAACGGTGGTAAACAATATAAAGTTCAAGAGGGTGATATCTTATTATTAGATAAGATGAGTCTTGAACCAAAAGACATCGTTGAAATTAAAGAAGTTCTTGCAGTGAATGCTGGTGAACTAAGAGTAGGTACTCCATTTGTTGAGGGTGCTGTTGTAACTTTAGAAGTTATTAACGAAGGTCGTGGCAAAAAAGTTATCACTTTCAAAAAACGTCGTCGTAAAGATAGTAAAACAAAACGTGGTTTCAGAAGAGACTTTACACGTGTATGTGTTACTAAAATAGCTGCGTAATTAATTAAAAGTAGGAGATAGAGATGGCTCATAAGAAAGGTCAGGGTAGTACACAGAATAACCGTGATTCAGCTGGTCGTAGACTTGGCGTTAAAAAATACGGTGGACAAACAGTTATCGCAGGAAATATTATCGTTCGTCAAAGAGGAACTAAAATTCATCCTGGTTTAAATATCGGTATGGGTAAAGATCATACTTTATATGCGTTAGTAGATGGAATCGTTGAGTTTGGTCGTAAAGACAAAACTCGTAAACTCGTTTCAATCGTACCTGCTGCATAATTTCCTTCTTCAGGCTTTTGCCTGATGAATTTCTGACAAACTCTTTTTTAAATTCATTTTTTTAACTATAATTTTGTTTCTATATTTCAGTCTTTAACAGTTTATTTTGTCTTACATGTAAGCAGAATCAATTTTTAAATATTGCACAAGGATTTTTATGTTTATAGATAGCGTAGAGCTTACCATTTCTTCAGGAAAAGGCGGAGCCGGATGTGCTTCATTTCGTCGTGAAAAGTTTGTCGTAAACGGCGGTCCAAATGGTGGAGATGGTGGAAAAGGCGGAGATGTCTGGTTTAAATGTGATAATAATACGCATACACTCTCTTATTTTCAAAGAAATATGCACATTAAAGCAGATAACGGCGTACCGGGTGCTCCAAGAAATATGAATGGAAAGTCGGGAGTCAAAAAAGTGATCATCGTTCCTCCAGGAACACAGATCATAGACAAAGAAAGTGGAAAAGTTCTTTGTGATATGCTTGTTGATGGACAAGAAGCAAAGTTGTTAGAAGGCGGCAAAGGCGGTCTTGGAAATACACACTTTAAATCTTCAACAAATCAAAGACCTACCCATTGTCAACCTGGCGAGGGAAATCAAACTCTACAAATAAAACTTGATCTTAAACTCATAGCAGATGTTGGGCTTGTCGGTTTTCCAAATGTTGGAAAATCAACGCTGATCTCAACAGTATCAAATGCACGTCCAGAGATTGCAAACTATGAGTTTACAACATTGACACCAAAGCTTGGCCAAGTAGATATTGGAGATTTTGAGTCATTTGTTATGGCAGATATCCCAGGGATTATCGGCGGAGCGAGTGAAGGTAAAGGTCTTGGTATCCAGTTTTTACGTCATATTGAAAGAACGAAGACCCTTTTGTTTATGATCGATTTAGCTTCATACAGAGATCTCAAAGAGCAGTTTGAGACTTTGCAAAAAGAGGTTGCCGCGTTTTCTGAGATACTTGGAACAAGCAAATATGCAATTGCACTAACACGTTTAGATATCGTTGCTCAAGAGGATGTTCCTGTTCTTATAAACGGCTTTTTAGAACTTCTAGGACTTAATGCAAATGAAAAAAGCGAGTTTGATTTTGATCCAACTTTACCATATTTCATTCAAGACACAGCAGAGGAAACTCTCGGGTATGATAGAACAAAACCATATTTTGTAGCGCCGATCTCATCTGCGACAAGCAAAAATATTGAAGCACTCAAATATGCACTTTTTAATCTTGTACACACGGACAGACAACAAAGATGAAACGTATCGTTTTAAAAGTAGGCACTGCAGTTCTTACAGAGAATCTGCAGATCGCAGAGGATAGACTGAAAAATATTGTAAAACTACTTATTGATCTTAAACAGAAATACGAGGTTGTTCTTGTCTCTTCAGGAGCAGTGTCAGCTGGATATACACAACTTAAACTTGATAAAAAAATCTTGCAAAACAAACAAGCGCTGGCAGCTATCGGTCAGCCACTTTTAATGAAAAAATATCGCCTTGCTTTTGGGGAGCATAATGAACTCTGCGCTCAAATACTTTTAACTGCCGCAGATCTTAATACTCCAAAACAAAATCAAAAAATCAAAAATACTATGAATATCTTACTTGAAAACGGTGTTGTACCGATCGTTAATGAAAACGATGCAACTGCTACAGACGAACTTGGAGTAGGTGATAACGATCAGCTTTCAGCTTACGTTGCATGTAGTATTGATGCTGATATGCTTTTGATCCTTTCAGATATTGATGCTTATTATGACAGTGATCCGCACAAAAATTCTGAAGCAAAAGTAAGAAAAATAGTAAATGTTATAGATCCTAATGAGCTCGAACAAGTGGCTTCTCCTCATAGTGAATTTGCAACTGGTGGCATAGTGACAAAGCTCAAAGCTGCTTCTTATATGCTTACATGTAAGCGTGAAATGTTCTTAGCAAGCGGTTTTGATCTAAGCGATGTAAGAAGTTTTCTTCTAGATGAGAAACACTTGGGCGGTACACTCTTTACATGTAAGGAAGATTAATATGAAAATCATTTTTATGGGAACTCCCGTTTACGCAGATACAATACTAAAAGATTTGCTAAGAGCGGGTGATATGGAAGTAGTAGCTGTTTATACTCAGCCGGATAAACCCGTCGGCAGAAAAAAAATCATGACTCCTCCTCCTGTAAAGTTGACGGCCCTTGATTCTAATATTGCAGTGTATCAGCCTGTAAAATTACGCGATGAGTCTGTAGTGGAAGAGCTTTTGAAAATAGAGTGTGATTTTATTGTTGTAGCAGCGTATGGGCAGATACTTCCTCGTGAGATTTTAGATCATGCTGTTTGTATCAATCTTCATGCGTCAATCCTTCCAAAATATCGAGGGGCAAGTCCTATCCAAGAAGCGTTATTGCACGGTGATAAAGTAACTGGAGTAACAGCCATGAAAATGGATGTAGGCCTCGATACGGGAGATATAATCAAAATATCTCAAGTTGCCATCGATGATGATGAAAAGGCAGATGCACTTTTTCTTAAATTGACAGAAGTCGCAAGTGACTTAACTCTTGATGTTTTAAGAAATTATCACAATCTGACTCCTATAAAACAAGATAATACTCTAGCAACGCACTGCTCAAAAATCACAAAAAATGATGGGGAAGTGGAATTTTTGGATGCTATCATTTTGTACAACAGATATAGAGCGTTTACTCCATGGCCTGGGATCCATCTTCAAAGTGGATTAAAAATAAAAAGTATAAAACTTCATTCTGCTTGTCGAACGTATGAGGCTGGAAAAATTATAGAAATAGCAAAAGATTATATTGTTGTTGGATGTACACTTGGATCACTTGAAATTTATAGAGTTCAACCAGAATCAAAAAATGAGATGGATATCATCTCCTACTGCAACGGAAAGCGTTTAAAAATTGACGATATTTTATCTTGATGAAGTAGCTTCGACTCAAGAATACCTCAAAGAGCGTTTAAAAAGTAAAGAGCTTGTTTCTCCTATTGCTGTTGTTGCCAAAAGACAAATACATGGACAAGGCAGTAGAGGAAATAGCTGGATAGGCGCAGATGGAAATCTTTTTTTATCTTTTTGTATTTCTATTAAAGAGTTACCCCAGGATCTCAAACTTGAATCCTCTTCTATCTACTTCTCATACATTATGAAGCAGGTTTTAGAAGACCATGGCTCACATGTATGGCTGAAATGGCCAAATGATTTTTATATAGGAGATGTGAAGATAGGCGGAACTATTACCAATATTGTCAAAGGTGATTTAGTCTGTGGGATTGGGCTTAATTTAGTTGCGGCTCCTGATATTTTTGAAAAATTGGATGTTGAGATTTCTTTAGAAAATATTTTAGAATGTTATTTTAATTATTTGAAAAAAAACATTGAATGGAAGCATATTTTTAGTAAGTATAAGTTAGAATTTCGCAAGAGCAAAAACTATTTTGCGCATAGTGGAGATGATAGAATTTCTCTAGGTGATGTTTCGTTGCAAGACGATGGATCGATAGTCAGTGATGGTCAAAGGATATATAGTTTAAGATGAGTGAAGTAATCGTAATAGCAAATCAAAAAGGTGGAGTAGGTAAGACTACAACAGCTGTAAATCTAGCTGCATCTTTAGCGGTAGCTGAAAAAAAAGTTCTTTTAATCGACGCTGATCCGCAGGCTAATGCGACAACCTCCTTAGGTTTTCACAGAAATGACTATGAGTTTAATATCTACCATGTCCTTATAGGGACAAAAAAATTAAAAGAGATTATTTTAAAATCTGCTTTACCAACTCTGCATCTTGCACCATCGAACATAGGTTTGGTAGGTATAGAAAAAGAGTATTACGAGTCTGGAAATTCAGCTGGGCGAGAATTAGTCTTAAAAAAAGCAATTGCTTTGGTTATTAAAGATTATGATTATATCATCATCGATTCACCTCCAGCACTTGGGCCTATGACGATAAATGCACTTTCAGCTTCAAACTCTGTGATTATTCCTATTCAATGTGAGTTTTTTGCACTTGAAGGTTTGGCACAGCTTTTAAATACTGTACGTCTTATTCGTAAGACTATTAATCCGAAACTTTCGATTAAAGGATTTTTGCCGACAATGTTTAGTTCTCAAAATAATCTTTCAAAGCAAGTTTTTGCAGATTTGAGACAACATTTTCAAGGAAAACTATTCAGAGACACTGAAAATGAATTTATTGTAATACCAAGAAATGTAAAACTTGCAGAATCTCCATCTTTTGGAAAACCGGTTATTTTATATGATGTAAAATCGAGCGGATCTGTAGCGTATCAAGATCTTGCACAGGCAATCATAGCGTGATAAAGAATAAGTCTTTAGGAAGAGGGCTTGGTGAGCTCCTCGGCGAGATAGAAAAAGCATATGATAATGAAGTTCCAGATACTGATGCGGTTTTAGATATTCCATTAAAAAGTATAAAACCGAATCCTTATCAGCCAAGAAAAAGTTTCAATGAAGAATCTTTACTAGAACTTGGTGAATCAATCAAAAATGACGGACTACTTCAGCCAATTGTTGTGATTGCAGATATTGATGGATATACTCTTGTTTCAGGCGAGAGAAGACTTCGTGCATCAAAGTTGATGAAACTCAAAACGATTCGTGCAATATGTATGAAAGTTGATGATGATAGCATGCGTCATCTAGCTTTGATAGAAAATATTCAGCGTGATGAGTTAAATTCTATTGAACTTGCTATTGCCTACGAAGAGTTGATTAAGATGCACAATATTACTCATGATGAATTAGGTTCAAGAATTCATAAGAGTAGAGCAAACATAACAAATACAATGCGACTTTTACAACTTTCACAAAAGACTCAAAAAGCTTTGATAGATAATAAGATCTCTTCCGGACATGCAAGAACTTTGATTGGCCTAGATGAAAAAGAGCAACAGCTTTTGGTTGATTCTATTATCGGACAAAGACTCAGTGTAAGAGATGTTGAAGGTATGGTAAAGTCACTAAAAACAGATACTGAGAGATTAATGACTCACGAAAAAGAGATCATCGAGTACAACTTTAATCCAATCAAGAAAAAATTTGAAAATTATGGACTAAAAGCTAGTTTTAAGTCAAATAAAATGACTATTGAGTTTTCTAATGAGTTACAAATAGAGCAATTTCTTTCAAAACTTTTATAAAAAATTCAATTTCCTCAAAAAAAAACTCTTGTTTAACTGTCGTTTCAATTTACACATAGTATAATCACGCAACTTTTAGGAGGTGCTATGTTAGATATAAGTCCGATACTACTTGGTGTAACGCTGGTTGTATTTCTTATCCTTATTGCCGTTCTAAACAGTTGGCTCTATCGTCCTTTGCTATCTTATATGAGCAAACGTGATGCTGATCTCAAAAGGGATTTGCAACAAGTTGGATCAAATGATGATGAGATTAGTGCGCTAATCGCAAAGTCTGAGCAAACTGTTATGAATGCTAAACTCGAAGCGGCAGCTTTAAGGGAGAAAGTTATTGCAGATGCTAAGGAATTGGCACAAAGCAAGTTAGATGCAAAACGTGCTGAATTAGCAGGTGAATATCTTGAGTTTGAAAAAACTTTGGCTCAAGAGCGTAAAGAGTTAAATAATGCCTTGTTATCGCAAGCTCCTTTATTTAAAGAAGCTATCAAAGCTAAATTTAGTCAACTGTAAGGATGTTCATGAGTAGAATTATATTATTAATGCTTATGGTGTCAACATATGCACTGGCATCAGGAAATGGTGCTGAACACTCTACAGATATTGTGTGGCGTACTATCAACTTTTTAGTTTTTGCTGGAATAGTTTGGTATTTTGTGGCAGAACCTGCGAAAAGTTATTTTTCAGGGAGAAGTAAATCTATTGCAGATGAACTTCAAAAGGTCCAAGATAAGCTAGGCGAATCAAAAACTGCAAAAGAAAAAGCTTTACAAAAATTGACTGATGCCGAGAAATTGGCAAAAGAAATTTTAGAAAGTGCTAAAAAAGAGAACAAAGTTCTTCAAGATACAGTTATGAATCAATGCAATAGTGATCTAGAAATCATTACGAAACAAAATGTTTCATTGATGGAACTTCAAAAAAGAAAAATGGTAAGAGAAGTAGTAGATACTACTTTAATTGAATTGCTAGCAGAAGATACTAATAGTTTTGATACAAAAGCTATGGTTGATGTTATCTTGAAAAAGGTTGCATAATGGAAGAAATAATTGCAAAACGTTATGTAAAAGCCTTGAAAAATGCTTTTAGTGTTAACGAATTAGCTGAAGTGGGTGTTGTTTTTGATGCACTTGCAAGCGAATTTAAAAATCCAAAATTTTCCCAAATTATGGATAATCCAAATGTAACAAAAAGTCAAAAATTGGCTATTTTATTAGATGCTACAAAAGCTGTTGAATCTAAAGAATTAAATAATTTTATTCATTTGTTAGTGGAAGAACACCGTATCAACGTTATCCCTGCGATCTCTGATGTAATAAAAAAAGAGATAGCAAAAATAAACAATACTTATAGTGGTGTAGTTTATAGTAATGGTGATATTGACAGTGCAACTTTAAATGAATTAGGCTCAGGAATTAGTAAAAAGATTAATTCAAATATCACTTTAAAATTTGTCAAAAATGATTTTGATGGTGTAAAAATGAAGATTGAAGATCTTGGACTTGAAATAGATTTTTCTAAATCTAGAATAAATACTCAACTTATTGAGCATATTTTAAAAGCAATTTAATACAAAGAGAGGAGAATAGTAGTGGTAGCAAAAGTAAAAGCTGACGAAATTAGTTCTATAATAAAAGAACGTATCGAAAATTTTGAACTTAGTGTAGATATCAACGAAACAGGTAAAATTGTTTCTTATGCTGATGGTGTTGCAAGAGTTTATGGTTTAAATAATGTTATGGCTGGTGAGATGGTTGAGTTTGAAGAAGGAACTCGCGGTCTTGTTATGAACTTAGAAGAAAGCACAGCAGGTGTTGTTACACTTGGTAGCGGAAATGCATTAAAAGAGGGAATGAGCGTTAAGCGTTTAGGAAAACTTTTAAGCGTGCCTGTTGGTGATGCGCTTCTTGGTCGTGTTGTCAATGCTCTAGGTGAACCAATTGATGGTAAAGGTCCTATTGAAACAACTGAATCTCGTTTGGTTGAAGAAAAAGCACCTGGTATTATGGCTCGTAAATCCGTTCATGAACCACTTGCAACTGGTATTAAAGCAATTGATGCTCTAGTTCCAATCGGTCGTGGTCAACGTGAGCTAATCATCGGTGACCGTCAGACTGGTAAAACTACAATAGCATTAGATGCAATCATCAACCAAAAAGGTAATGGTGTTGTATGTGTATATGTTGCTGTTGGTCAAAAACAGTCAACTGTTGCACAAGTTATTCGTCGTTTAGAAGATCACGGTGCAATGGAATATACAATTATTGTTTCTGCTACAGCTGCTGAAGCTGCTGCACTTCAATTCTTGGCTCCATATACTGGTGTTACTATGGGAGAATACTTCCGTGATAATGCACGCCATGGTCTAATTGTATATGATGATTTATCTAAACATGCAGTTGCTTACCGTGAGATGTCTCTAATTCTTCGTCGCCCTCCAGGCCGTGAAGCGTATCCGGGAGATGTTTTTTATATCCACTCTCGTTTACTAGAGCGTGCTGCTAAGTTAAGTGATGAAAAAGGTGCAGGTTCATTAACTGCTCTTCCAATCATTGAAACTCAAGCTGGTGATGTTGCGGCATATATTCCGACAAACGTTATCTCTATCACTGATGGTCAAATCTTCCTAGAAACTGACTTGTTTAACTCGGGTGTTCGCCCAGCGATCAACGTTGGTCTTTCAGTTTCTCGTGTTGGTGGTGCTGCGCAAATCAAAGCTACTAAACAAGTTGCTGGGACTTTACGTCTTGACCTTGCTCAGTATCGTGAACTTGCAGCATTTGCTCAATTTGCATCTGATCTTGATGAAGTTTCTCGCAAACAGCTTGAACGTGGACAAAGAATGGTTGAAGTGTTGAAACAACCTCCATACTCTCCACTTTCAGCTGAAAAACAAGCTCTAATTATTTTCGCTGGAAATGAAGGTTTCTTAGATGATATGGCAGCATCAAACGTTGTTCGTTTTGAATCTGAGCTTTATCCGTTTGTTGAAGCTTCATACCCTCAAATTTTTGAGAGTATTAAAAGTTCATCTAAAATCGACGACGATACACATGCGTTGATGATTAAGGCACTAGAAGAGTTTAAAACTAGTTTCGTAGTAGCGTAAGGAAGTATTTCTATGGCAAACTTGAAAAATATTCAAAGACAGATTAAGAGTGTTTCTAACACTCAAAAGACAACACGTGCGATGAAGCTTGTATCTACTGCAAAGCTTCGTCGTGCAGAAGAACTTGCAAAACGTTCTCGTCTTTTTTCTAATAAGATAAATCAGGTTATTGCCGAAATCGCTGGTCGTATAAAATGTCATAATGTCAATGGAATTGGAAATCGTTCTTTTAATAAGATTGAGAATCCAAAGAAGATTGATATTGTTTTTGTTACTGCTGATAAGGGTTTATGTGGTGGTTTTAATATTCAAACTATTAAAGCTGTCAATAAACTTCTTGCTGAGTATCAAGGCAAACAGGTGAAAATACGTCTTCGTGGAGTCGGTAAAAAAGGTATTGAATACTTTAAATTTAAAGATATCGAGTTATTCGATGAAGTAAAAGATTTAAGTTCAAAACCTGACTTAGAACGTTCAAACAAATATATTGCTACATCAATAAGAGATTTTAATGATGGTATTACTGATGGGCTTTACATTGTGTACAACGGATATGTGAATGTTATTACTCAAGAGTTACATGTAAACAAAATTTTACCTCTTGATGTGGATGCATTTGATTGTAAAGAGCCTGCAAAGGAATCTTTGTTAGAAGTTGAAGCGTATAACCAAGAAGTAATGTTGAACTCTTTAGTAAATAAATACGTAGAGCAAAATATGTATTATGCACTTATCGATTCAGTTGCAGCAGAACACAGTGCACGTATGCAAGCAATGGACTCAGCAACTAACAACGCTAAAGAAATGGTTAAAACGTTAAATGTTAAATACAATAAAGCGCGTCAGGCTGCTATTACGACTGAACTTATAGAGATTATAAGCGGCGTGGAGTCTATGAAATAATGGAGAAAAATATGATTGGTAAAATTAGTCAAGTTATGGGTCCAGTTGTTGACGTTGATTTTGATGGATACCTTCCTGTAATCAATGAAGCAATTGAAGTTAATAATCGCGGGATTCGTCTTGTTCTTGAAGTTGCAGCTCATTTAGGTGATGGTCGTGTTAGAACTATTGCTATGGATATGAGTGAAGGTTTGAAACGTGGCGATGAAGCAAAAGCTACTGGTGCTCCTATTTGTGTACCAGTTGGCGAAAAAGTACTTGGGCGTATTTTTAATGTTATTGGTGAAACTATCGATGATGGCGAACAAGTAACAGATGCTCCAATGTGGTCAATTCACCGTGATCCTCCAGCACTGATCGATCAGTCTACTACAACTGAAATGTTTGAAACAGGTATCAAAGTCGTTGACTTGCTTGCTCCATATGCAAAAGGTGGTAAAGTAGGATTGTTCGGTGGTGCTGGTGTTGGTAAAACAGTTATTATTATGGAACTCATTCACAACGTTGCACACGGACATGATGGTCTATCAGTATTTGCTGGTGTTGGTGAAAGAACTCGTGAAGGAAATGACCTTTACCACGAGATGCTTGAATCGAACGTTTTGGATAAAGTTGCACTGTGCTATGGTCAGATGAGCGAGCCTCCAGGAGCACGTAACCGTATCGCGCTTACTGGTCTTACAATGGCTGAGTATTTCCGTGATGAGAAAAAGCTTGACGTATTGATGTTTATCGACAACATCTTCCGTTTTGCACAATCAGGTTCAGAGATGTCTGCCCTTCTTGGCCGTATCCCATCAGCTGTTGGTTACCAACCGACATTAGCTCGTGAAATGGGTGCATTACAAGATCGTATTACATCAACTAAATCTGGTTCTATTACATCTGTTCAAGCTGTATATGTACCAGCGGATGACTTAACTGACCCGGCTCCGGCGTCTGTTTTTGCTCACCTTGATGCGACTACAGTTCTTAACCGTAAAATTGCAGAAAAAGGTATCTATCCTGCAGTTGATCCATTGGATTCAACTTCAAGATTACTTGATCCACAAATTATTGGTGAAGAGCATTACGGCGTTGCTCGTGGTGTACAACAAACTCTTCAAAAGTACAAAGATCTTCAAGATATCATCGCGATTCTTGGTATGGATGAGCTTTCTGAAGATGATAAAGCAACTGTTGAACGTGCACGTAAAATTGAAAAATTCTTGTCACAACCATTCTTCGTTGCAGAAGTTTTTACAGGGGCTCCTGGTAAATATGTAAAACTAGAAGACACTATCAAAGGATTTAAAGGTATCCTAAATGGTGATTACGATCACATGCCAGAATCAGCTTTCTATATGGTTGGCGGTATGGATGAGGCTATTGCTAAAGCTGAAAAGCAAAAAAGTAAATAGTCCATATAAACTCTAAAAGGATTGTTATGGATACATTCAAACTAGAGATTCTAACTCCTAATGGCGCTATCTTCATGGGTAACGTTGTTAGTGTAACTCTTCCTGGTGAAGAGGGCGAGTTTGGAGTTTTGGCACATCACGCATCGTTAACAACCTTGTTACAAGCTGGTGTGATTGATCTTGAGACAGATCATAAAACTGTAGAATCAGTTGCTGTCAATTGGGGTGTTGTTCAAGTGGATGAGTCAAAAGTTGTTGTGCTTGTTGATGGTGCCGTTTCTATTAAAGGTGCTTCAGAGAGTGAAATCGCTGCGGCTTTAGCAGAAGCTAAAAAATTAATAGAAGATGTATCAGATTCATCTGCTGCTATCGCTTCTGTATCTGCAAAACTTGAATCTGCAGCTCAAAAATTAATATAATTTTATGTTGAATCACATTGTAGATTTTTATCTCAAAAGTCATCCTGTCACACTTTTTGTGTTGGCAGTTTTGACTTTGTATTTCTTCATTATCAATTGGATCTTCTTTTATCGTCTTTTTTCTTTAAGTGCATGGAATTCAAGAGAGAGTTCATCTTTAGAGACACTGCTTATGGGATCACCAAATATTGCACCAAATTCTTACTTAAGTTATTTTATTAAAAGTACCTCTGTACTTTCGAGAGAACTGTTTGATTTGGCACAATTTGCAGCAACGAAAGAAGCAACAAAAGGCTTATCTTTTTTATCTATTGTCGCTTCAACTTCACCATTTATAGGTCTTTTTGGGACAGTTGTTTCTATCTTAGATACATTTAGCCATATCGGTCAAACGAGTGGAACGATGGCAATAATTGCTGCAGGTGTTTCAGATGCATTGGTTGCTACTGCGAGTGGCATATTTGTAGCTATTTTTGCATATACATATCATCAGATTATAAAAAGAAAAGCATTTGAATTATCTGGACTCTTGAAAATGCAATCTGACTCTTTGCTCTCAAAAAAAGCGTATTGATAATGTACGATTGGGATGATAAACCGGAATTAAACATCACTCCACTTGTGGATGTGATGTTGGTCTTACTTGCCATTTTAATGGTCATTGCACCAAATATAGTATATGAAGAGTTGATTAATTTGCCTCAGGGTTCTTCGATGAAGCAAGTATCAAAATTGTCACCTGTTCATATAACTATTGATAAAGATAAGAATGTCAAAGTAAATAATAATAACTATGAACTGAGTTCTTTTGCAGATAACTTTATGCAATTTGCACAAACATTCAGTGAGAAACCCACCGTAACTATAAGCGCAGACAAAACTCTTGATTATGGTATTGTTATGTCTATTATTGCTGCTGTGAAGCAAGCTGGATTTACAGAAATATCTTTAACTACAAATGGATAATAAAAACGATAGCTACTTTTATTTAGGTGGCTTTATATCATCGGTGATAATGCTTCTGGTATTTGTCCTCTTTTCCTATGCGCTTTTCTCTGCGCAGGAAAATAAATCTTATGCACTCACCAAAGATAATGCTATTAATGTTTCTCTTATTAGTGAACCTGTAAAAAAAAACATTGAAAAAAAAGTAGAAACAGAAAAACAAGTTGTTAAAGAAGAACAACCAGAAGCAACTCAAGCCCCAGTTGAAACTAAAGATACCCCAAAAGAGAGTGAAAAGAAGGTGGAACAAAAAGAAGCACCTGTAAAAGAAGCAGATGTTTCCACACTATTTTCGAAGGTTTTTACTAAATCAGTTGATTCAAAAAAAACCGATAAACAAGTGAAAATGGATAAAAGTCAATTACAAAAATTAACAAAAAAAGTGGATACTGTAAGCAAAAATGATGTTGCATCATTAACGCAAAAAATCCAAAATACAAAGTTTTCAAAAGCAGCTGTAGAAGTGACTAGTCAAAGTAGTTCCACGGGCGCAGAGGTTAACAAGTATTTGGCTAAAATTCAAGGCCAGATCTATGATAACTTTTTTCCTCCGCTCAATACTCAAGGACAGACGGGTAAGGTTCTTATCAAAATTTCTTCTGATGGAACAGTCCTAGATTTTAGAATAGTGTCTTATTCAGGTAATGACTTTTTTAATGCAGAAGTTGATAGGTTAAAAAGAAGAATTATGATGTTGAAATTTCCAGAAAATCCTGATGGGAAGTCTGGAAGTTATATGATTACATTGGTAGCAAAGGAGTAGATTTGCGTATATTTTTAAGTTTACTATTTTTTTTCACTCTATCTTTTGGAGCTGATGCCTCGATTGAAGTTGTAAAAAAAGTAGATGTTTCACCGGGTGTTGGTGTCGAAGATTCATCGGTAGGTTATGATGAGAGTTTAAGAAACTCATTTTTTAAAACTTTACTGAGTGACTTAAATGTTTTGTCTCTATTTAATGTCGATAGGCAACACTACACTACAAATTATGAGAACGGAGATGTAGTAGTAGAAAATAGAGATAAAGACTATATTATTAGATACAAGGTTTCAGAAGAGGCTGATCAATCATTTAACGTTACAATGAAAATTATGAAAAAATCCGTTGTTGTTGCTACAAAAAATTATAAATTAAAAAATAAAAATCTTTATGTTTTTGTTGCACATGCGATGGCATTTGATGTAAATGAATACATGGGAGCAGCACCGGTTGATTGGATTAAAAGTAAAGTTTTAATCGCAAGGTTGGTGTCACCTGGACAAAGTGAAATTCTCGTTTGCGATTATACACTTACATTTTCACAAAGAATTGTAAAAGGGGGAATCAATGTATTCCCTAAATGGGCAAATAAAGATCAAAGCGCATTTTACTATACATATTTAAGTGGTAGAAAACCG
The DNA here is from genome assembly GCA_038205935.1 of Campylobacterales bacterium. GTDB lineage: Bacteria > Campylobacterota > Campylobacteria > Campylobacterales > Sulfurimonadaceae > Hydrocurvibacter. The sequence goes on along the minus strand of JBBRBK010000010.1, from coordinate 20,257 downwards.
GTATTAAAACTTGTAGATATTAAAACTGGAAAAGCATCGAGCGTGCTTTCATCAGATGGTATGATTGTATGTTCAGATGTCAGTCCAGATGGAAAAAAACTTCTTGTGACTATGGCTCCAGAAGGACAGCCTGATATTTATCTTTATAATGCAGATTCTAAAAAATCTACACGTCTAACAACATATCAAGGTATAGATGTCGGCGGTCAATTTTTGAGTGACAATAGGGTTGCATTTATTTCTAATCGTCTGGGTTACCCAAATATTTTTGGGTTAACGATAGGAAGTAATGCCGTAGTGCAGTTGGTATTTGAAGGTAAAAGTAACTCTTCTTGTAGTGCGCACAATGGATATGTTGTCTATAAAGCGAGAGAGAGTTCGGATACTTTTGGCGACAACACGTTTAATCTTCACCTGATTTCTACCGGTAGCTCTGCGGTAAGACGCTTGACAGCAACGGGAGTAAATGAATTTCCTAGATTTTCCGGAGATGGTGATTCTATTCTTTATGTGAAAGAGTATAAGCAACAAAGTTCAATAGGTATTATTAGGCTTAAATATAATAAGAATTATTTATTTCCTCTAAAATATGGAAAAATTCAGTCTATTGATTGGTAAGAGAAGAGTGTTTTATTAAAATTATTAACAGTTTTTTTGATATAATAACAGCATATTAAATACAAAGGTGTTTCATGAAGAGAAATGTTATATTATCGAGCGTAGCTGTTGCTGTTTTGTTGTTTTCTGGATGTAGTACAAATAAGCCGACTGTTGATCAGACTGCTAAAACAATCACTACACCATCACTAGAGTCGTCTTCTGTGAATACAGGAGATACTACTTCATCTGATACAACTACTGCTCAAAATACAGCAGATAACGCTGCAGCTAGCAGTACATCTATGGCAGATATTGAAAAAAGTATGACTTCTGTATATTTTGATTTTGATAAATTCAATATACGTGAAGATATGAAAGCAAATGTTACTACTGATGCTAGTGTAGCTAAAGCTGCAGCTTCTGCATATGGAGTAAAATTAGAAGGTAACTGTGATGAGTGGGGTAGTGATGAGTATAACTTCGCACTAGGTCTTAAACGTGCACAGGCAGTAAAAACTGAATTACTAAACGAAGGTGTTGATGCTAAACGTATTTCAATGGTAAGTTTAGGTAAAAGTACTCCAGTATGTGCTGAAAAAACAAAAGAATGTTGGGCTAAAAACCGTCGCGTAGATTTCAAACTTCTTCCATAATATATGAAGCGCGCACTCTCTTTTATAGTTTTTGCATCGCTTCTTCCTATATCACTGTTTAGTTCTGAACCATCTGCGTTCGGAGCTGGTGATCTAGATTCTCCTTCTCCTTATGGACTTACTCAAAGTGAAAAAGTCGTATTGGAAAATAAGCAAAAACTTGATGGCTTACGTCAAAAAACTTCTTCCGTAGACAACAAAATTGATTCACTCCGTGAGAGAGTTGATGGTTTTCAAACAGTTGTTGAAGGTATTTCCAAAACATCACATCAAAATAGTTTAGATATACAAACACTTCTTTCAAATAGTAAAGAAGGCTCAGAGTCTAAAGATGCACGTAGTCAAAAAATAGACCAACTGATCAAAACAAATAGTGATAACCTAGAAAAGCTTAAATTGCTTATGACTGACATGTCTACAGTCGTAGATACAATCAATAAAAATTATGTCTCTAAAGAAGAATACAACAGTTTAGTAAAAGATGTGAATGATATGAAGAGTTTATTGGGCTCTAAAGTCAAGCCATCAGCTGCTAAGTCTTCTGGTGAATCTTTAGATTCTATGGGTACCGTAAAGGTTTATAGCAAAGCTGAGGGTTATTATAAGAGTAAAGATTATGATAAAGCAAAAGAGTGTTATGATTATTTGATATCAAAAAACTATAAAGCTGCATATTCTAACTACATGGCTGGTGAAGTAAGCTATAAAACTAAAAATTATTCTGATGCGATCTCTTACTATAAAGAAAGTGGTACCCGTAATGAAACGGCAACTTATATGCCAACTTTGATGCTTCATACGGCAATCGCAATGCAAAAAACTAAAGATAATGATACTGCGAAGAAATTTTTAAGTGCACTTATCACAAACTATCCAAAATCTAGTGAAGCAAAAGATGCAAAGAAAATTCTTTCAAGCTTAAAATAAGCGTATCAGATATAATTTTTCAGCCTTTATGAAAATTATAAATGATACAATCCAAAAAAAATATAATCAAGGTGAAAAATATGGCAATTGAAACAAATCAAATAGTCTCTATTGAGTATGAAGTACGTGATGGTGATACTGTTGTAGATAGTAATATTGGTGGTGCTCCATTAGTATTTATGTTTGGAAAAGGTCAGATTATTCCTGGTCTTGAAAATGGCATTAAAAACATGGCTATCGGCGAAAAAGGTGACGTTCATGTTACTGCAGAAGATGCTTATGGTGTTTATAATGAAGAAGCAGTTGAAGAGTTGCCTCGTGAACAATTCGCTGGCATTGAGCTTGAAATGGGCATGAGCCTTTATGGTCAAGGTGAAGATGGTTCAACTGTACAAGTCATAGTAAAAGAAATTGGCGAAGATACAATTGTGATCGATTTTAATCATCCTTTAGCTGGTAAAGCTTTGATGTTTACGGTTGCAATCAACAATATCCGTGATGCATCTGCTGAAGAAATAATGTCTGGAGTGCCTGTTGAAAATATGGTAGATGACTCTGGTTGTTGTGGAACTGGCGGCGGCAGTGGCTGTGGCTGTCACTAAATTTATCACGGCTTCGAATGCTTCAAAAGAAGCGTTCAAGACTGCAAATTTATTAAAATCTCTCACTGTAAATACTTTGATTTATGGTGAGCGAGGCACAGGTAAAAGAACACTTGCAAAATATATTGTTCCTAATGCATCCGTTATAGATGCATCTTCTTTTGATGAACTTCTAACTGCTATTGAAAGTAGCAATGAAATAATAATTACCAATATTGAAAGCTCTCCAAATATACACAGAGTTTTTCAAGCGATACAAGAAAAAAAAATAAGAGTTGTTGCGACTTGCGTACATGTAAGTACAAATGAACTTTATGATGATCTTTTTAGTGTAAAGTTTGACCTTCCCCCATTAAATAAAAGAATGGAAGATGTTGAAGCTTTAATTGATATTTATTTGGATGAAGTAAAAGAGATAGTAAGAGAAGATGTGAAATTTAATCGCAAAAATTTTGTTCCTGATCTCTTAGATAATTCAATCTCTCTTAAGAAACAGATATATTCTCATGCATTTTTAGAAAATATTACCGTAAATGAGTTGATGTATTTAATAGAAAATTATTTGGAAGATAAAATAGGAACAAATAGCGATTATAGAAATAATCTTTATATATATGAAGTTCCTTTGATTCGTGCAGGACTAAAAAAATTCAAATCTCAACTGCAGTTAGCTGACAGATTGGGACTCAATCGCAATACTTTGAGAAAAAAAATAGCAGACAATAGTGAGTATGGATTATAAACATTTAATATAGGGAGTTTTATGAGTAAAAAAATAGCAATGATTTTTCCAGGACAGGGAAGTCAAACCGTAGGTATGGGCAAATCGTTTTATGAAAATAGTGAGTTGGCACGTGAAATGTTTAAAAATGCGGGTGAGAGAATAGGTGTTGATTTTACTGAACTTTTATTTGAAGAAAATGAGCAATTAGCACAAACGGCATACACACAACCGGCAATTTTACTTATCAGCGTGATCGCATATCGTCTTTTTCAAGAGACAAATCCGACAGTTCCAGCGCTTTTCCTTGGGCACTCTTTAGGTGAATTTAGTGCTCTGTGTGCATCTGGTGCGATAGATTATGTCGATGCAGTCGAGCTTGTTCATAAGCGTGGAGCTTTGATGCAAGAAGCTTGTGAGAAAATAGAAGCTGGGATGATGGCACTTGTCGGGCTTGATGATGAAAGTGTTCTTAAAGTGTGTGCAGATGCAAGAACAGCGGGTAAAAAGGTTTGGGCAGCAAACTTTAACCAAGATGGTCAGGTTGTTGTTGCAGGGTTAAAAGCAGATTTACAAGCTATGGAAAGTACTTTTAAAGAAGCGGGTGCAAAACGTGCGATACTTTTAAATATGTCAGTTGCAAGCCACTGTGAACTTCTTTCACCTGCACAAGCTCCGCTAGAAGTTGCTATGCAAGCGATGGTCAAAGAGAGCTTTAGCGCACCGATTATCTCGAATGTGACGATGAAACCATACAGCACGAAAGATGAAGCGATTACCCTTTTAAAAGATCAGCTTGTAAAACCGGTTAAGTATAAACAGTCAATCGAAGCAATAGCAAATGATGTAGATCTCTTTATAGAGTTTGGTAACGGGAGTGTTCTTAAAGGGCTCAACCGCAGAATCGCTAAAGATATCGAGACTTTAAATGTTTCTGATATGGACTCTTTAAACAGCGTCATAGAAGCACTTCAAGCATAAAAAATGAAGATAACTTTAGTTCAAAATGCGCCGAAATTAAATAGAACTAACTTGGATTTTGTGCTTACTCAAGTGCTTGCATGTAAGAGTGATATCATCGTTTTTAGTGAACTTGCTTTAAATGGATATCTTCTTCAAGATAAGCTTCTCGAAGATGCCTTTCGCGAGGATGAACTAAACTCACTTTGTGATGCAAGTAAGACCATAGATATCGTTGTTGGTGCGGCAATCAACATAGATAACGAGTATTTTAACTGCGCCCTTTATTTTAGTAGAGGCGAGCTTTTAAGTATTCATAAAAAAGTACATCTTCCAAATTATGGAATGTTTGAAGAAGCGAGATACTTTGCAAGTGGCGAGAAATTTGAGACATTTAGGGCATTTTATGGCGAAGTGGCAATGCTTGTTTGCGAAGATCTTTGGCATCCAAATACCGCCGCAGAACTTTATGCTAAAAAACCAAAGATCGTTTATGTCCTCGCAGCTTCTCCAGCGCGTGGTTTTGAAGATGATTCACTCGATATTCAAGAACAATGGATGGCACTTTTAAAATCTCTGGCACTGCATTGCGATACAAAAGTCGTCTTTGTTAATCGTGTCGGGTTTGAAGATGGGCTTGGTTTTTGGGGTGGAAGTTGTGTACTAGATAAAAATGCAAAAATTTTAGAGCAACTCCCGCTCTTTGATTGCGTAACTAAAACAGTAGAGGTAAAGATTTGAAATTAGCAATAATGGGCGCAATGCCAGAAGAGATAGCACCGATTTTAGAAAAAATCGGAACGTATAAAACAACAGAGTATGCAGGAAACAAGTATTACGAAGCAACATATAACGGAGTTGAATTAGTTATCGCTTATTCTAAAATCGGTAAAGTTTTTTCAACGCTTACTGCGGCGACAATGATAGAGCATTTTGGTGCACAAAAACTTCTTTTTAGTGGAGTTGCCGGTGCAATCAGCAGCGAACTTAAAGTGGGTGATTTAATCGTCGCTACAAAGCTTTCTCAACATGATCTAGATATCACAGCTTTTGGACACCCTTTTGGTTATGTTCCTGAAGGTGCTGTTTTTGTAGAATCTGATAAAACTCTACTAGAACTTTCAAAAACAGTAGCAGCTGAAATGGGCTTACATGTAAAAGAGGGGATCATCGCAACGGGCGATCAATTCGTTGCAAATGAAGAGCGTAAAAACTGGATAGGAAGTACATTTGGTGCAGATGCCTTAGAGATGGAAGGTGGAAGCGTTGCAGTTGTTTGTAATGCCTTACATGTACCATTTTTTATCCTTCGTGCTATCAGTGACGCCGCAGATATGGACGCGAGTTTTAGTTTTGATGCATTTTTAGAAAGCAGCGCAAAGATAAGTGCTGAGTTTGTGATGAAAATGGTTGATAAAATTGGAGAATAAAGTCCAACTATCTAAAAAAATAATGAGTAAACTTGGCAAAACAAATGCCGAGTTTAATTTGATAGAAGAGGGTGATAAAATCCTTGTCGGTCTTAGCGGTGGTAAAGACTCTTTGACGATGGTACACGCTATGAAAGAGCAACAGCGCCGCGCTCCATTTAAGTTCGAGTTCTTGGCTGTAACAGTATCTTATGGCATGAATGAAAACTTTGACAAGCTTAAAGCTCATTGCGCAGAGTATGATATACCCCATGTGATTCATGATACAAATATTTATGATTTAGCAGAAGAGAAGATCCGTAAAAACTCCTCTTTTTGTAGTTTCTTTTCACGCATGAGACGCGGTTCACTTTACAGTGCAGCTGAGAAACATGGCTGCAATAAGGTAGCTCTTGGTCATCATCTTGATGACGCGGCAGAGAGCTTTTTTATGAACTTTATCTACAATGGCCAACTACGAAGTCTTGCACCAAAATATAAAGCAGAAAATGGACTTATTGTTATTCGTCCTTTGATCCAGCTTCGTGAACGTCAGCTCGCAGCAGCAGCTTTAGAAAATGGTATGCCGACTATTGGCGATGAAGCCTGTCCATCGATGCGCTTTGATGTAAAAATGCCTCACGCTAGAGCGGATATGAAAGAGATGCTTTTTGATATGGAGAAAAAATTTCCAACCCTTTTTGTCTCCATGAACGCCGCATTTAAAAATATTTCAAACGAGAGTTTTTTCGAAGTAGATAAATTCAACATTTAGAGTTTATCCGCACTTAACACCCTCTTAAACCTCGCTCTGCTATAATCGCTCAGAAATATTTAATAGGAATGTAACTATGGGTAGAGCTTTTGAATATAGAAAAGCGGCGAAGATGAAGCGCTGGGGAAATATGTCTAAAGTATTTCCAAAACTTGGAAAAATAATCACAATGGCAGCAAAAGAGGGCGGAGCGGATCCAGATATGAATCCGAGACTTCGTACAGCGATTATGAATGCAAAATCTGAAAATATGCCAAAAGACAATATCGAAGCGGCTATCAAAAGAGCAACTGCAAAAGATACGGCTTCTATGGCTGAAGTCAACTTTGAGGGTAAAGCGCCACACGGTGTTTTACTTTTCATCGAGTGCGCTACAGATAACAATACTCGCACCGTAGCAAATGTAAAATCAACACTGAGTAAAAATGGTGGTGAACTTTTGACTAATGGCGCAGTAGAGTTTATGTTTTCTCGTAAAGCAATCTTTGAATTTGATATGCCTGCAAATATGGATCTTGATGAGTTAGAACTCTCTCTCATCGATGCTGGTCTTGAAGAGATAGAAGAGGAAGAGGGTATTGTTTTAGTAACAGCTGATTACACTGATTTTGGAAATCTTCAACACGCCTTTGAAAACCTTGGAATTGAACTTAAAAAAGCTGTGTTAGAGCGCGTCGCAAACACTCCTATCGAGCTGAGTGATGAGCATATGGAAGCCATCAATAAGATTCTAGATAGACTCGAAGATGATGAAGATGTACAACACATCTTTACAAATATAGCATAACTCTTTACATGTAAGCAAAATGTCTTACATGTAAGCCTTTAAATGTTTTTTATAACTTCTCATACCACTGCAACTTACGAAGAAAAGCAATCAAAATTTATAGCGCATATTGTCCCTTATCATCTCTATAAAAGCACTCTTGAGGCTCTTAAAATTGAGCATCCAAAAGCACGCCATTTTGTGACTTCTTATAGATACCTCAATGAGTTTGACCAGATCGTTGAGCATTCAAGCGATGATGGAGAGCCAAAAGGAACTTCAGGAAAACCGACTCTTTGCGTATTGCAGGGACAGGAACTCATCAATACTGCGGTTATTGTTGTACGCTATTTTGGTGGGACAAAACTGGGAACTGGCGGACTTGTTCGTGCTTACAGTGACGCAGTCAATATGGCGGTGAATCTGGCTGAACTTATATCATATAAAAAAGAGAAAATAGAAATGATCTCATTTTCTTACAGTGATATGGGAAGAGTGGAGTATGAATGTTTACAACTGGAAATTACAATAGTAGAAAAGTTTTTTGACTCAGATGTATGCTTTAGGATTCAAGCAGAAGAAGAGAGTTTGAACGCCTTACATGCGAAGTTAGAGCGAGTAATTGTTACTCTCTCTTAACTCTCTAGTTTCTCTAAAATAGGTGTGTCCCATGAAGATAATGTAGTAAACTCCAGTAAAAAGAACCGCAAAAGGGATCAGTGAAACAAGGTAGAGAAGAAAAGTTTTGATTCGTATCTCCGTGCCCGCAAAAAACATAATCTTTTTATATTCATTTTTTGTACTAATATTTGATGCCACATCATACGTCAATATTTTATGGAAAAAATAGTACATTGGAAGATTGAACATAATTACGTTGAGTATCGGCACAAAGTAAAACGGGATAAAAAGTAGGAACATAGTAAGCATAATAACAAACCATCTAAATATTTTTATGATCGACCAAAAAAAGTTATCATACCCCTTCATTTCTATATCGCTATAGTGCTTTTGATGTATATTTTTGAGAATAAAGGGTGTTAAAAAGGTGATGGCAATAAGAGATATAAAGATAGTCAGAATAAGTGCAAGCATACTTCCCATAGTATAGACTAAAAAAGTCACGATCCAAGATGTCAGGGCGTGGCTCATCAGAAAAGTCAGTATTGACGAGCTTTGAAAGTCAACACCTGTTGTATCTATGGTTTCTAGTCCATCAACAATAGTTGTTTGCGATTGATGTACATGTACAGATGCATGGCGTAGATCTTTGATGGTCAAATGTGCAAAGTAAAAAACTATCGTGTAAACAAGGATAAGAGCGATGAAAAATGGAGCGATTGAGAATTTCATCATTTTTAGGGAAAAGAAATCTTTGATACTAAGGATAAAAATATTATCGTTTGTCAACGTTTGCTCCATAATTTTTCATTTAATTTTAACTCCGTGACGAGAGAAAGCGTCAACTGAAGTGTTTTTATATATTCTATCATCACTTTGTACTCTAAAAGCGAACTAAAAATAGAGGGCTCAAAAAGATCTTTATTGTACGAAATTGCTAGATTCATCTGTCCATCTTTAAAAGAGAGATAAAGTGGCTTTGCTGTTTTCTTTTTTAACTCCAAAATGCGTTGCATCATCGAGTGTGAAAGGATATATCTGGCCTCTATCTGGTCAGTTCCATACACAACAAACTCTTTTTCAAACTCAGGATCATCCATCTTTACAAGTTGGCTTCTGCTAAAATTATTTGACTGCAGCCAACCGCCTATAAGTGAACCAAATAAACTTTGGGCACTATCGGGCAGAATTATAGTAGAGTTTGAAAAATACTTGTTAAACGAAGTGACAATAAATAGTCCTTGGAAAATTGTCCGGTAGTTTGATCTGCCTTTAGAATCCTTCTCCTCTTTTTCTACATGTAAGTCGCTAAAGCTGATCTGCACGCCATCTATACTTCCTGTAACATAGTCATTTCCGTTGTAACGGTCGATCTTCTCTTTAAAAATTTCAGAGTTAATAAAAGTCTGTTGGTCGATTTTATAGGTGGGATTGTAGCGAAGATTTTCATCAATCTCTTTGATAAGCGGTTCGATGATTTGGAATTTAAAAGACGTGGCATAATCTTTTGTCATAAATTTATAAATAAAAGAACCGAGTCCAAGCAGTGAAACGGTAAATAAAACTAGAACAAAACTATCTATTCGATGCAACTTATCGGTTAAAAAATAAAAGAGTATAAAAGCTATTGCGCCAATAAAAACAGCAAGCTTTATCATCCTCTCTTTTAGCGCTTTTCTCTCACGTTCAAGCTCTAAAATCTGAGGATAAAGGGTATTATAATAAAAATCTGTAAGTTGAGAAATTGTTTTCATAGATTAAGCGTTAAACAGTCCTTTGACATCGACATTTTTTCGCTCGTCTTCATTGATAACAAAAACATCTTTTCTTTGAAGATTCATCAAAGATGCCATAAAGTTTGTTGGAAACATCTCTCTTGCATTGTTGTAGTCTGTGACCGCTTGATTGTAAGCGCGGCGTGCGGCTGAAATTTGAGATTCTATCTCAGTGAGATTGTGTTGGAGATTCATAACGTTTTCGTTTGATTTGAGCTCAGGATAGTTCTCAACAGCAACCATAATAGAACCAAGGGCAGAACTAATTTGAGAATCGAGTTTTACTTTCTCGTTGTCGCTAAGATTTGGTTTATTCGCCTCTGAGCGAAGCTGTGTTACTTTTTCTAAAGTAGATTTTTCAAATTTCATATACTGTGAAACTGACGCGACAAGGTTTGGGATGAGGTCATAACGCTTTTTTAAAACTGCGTCCACGCCTGCGAAGATATTTTCTACCTGATTTTTCTTGCCTATTAAAGAGTTGTACATAAGTACAACTACAAGCGCAATAACTCCGAGAATAATGAAGAATGTCATATTTTTCCTTTTTTGTTTATTTTATCATTTTTTTGATGAAAAATCTTTCGTAATAGCCTCGGCACAAAGAATTCCAGAAGCAAAAGCAAATTGAAAGTTATAGCCTCCACGCTCGCCAAGTACATCTAACACTTCGCCTACAAAATAAAGACCTTTTGTTTTTTTAGATTCAAAAGTTTTTTCATCTATTTCTTCTGTATTTACTCCACCGCCGCACACTTCAGCGTGAGAAAACCCGTGCGTGTCTGTGACTCTGAATTTCCAGTTTTGGAGTTTATTGATAAGAGTTTTCACCATTTTTGTGTTTACATGTAAAGCTTTTGTATTGGCATCTATTCGTGTTTCTCTCAAAATGGCAACTGCGAGTTTCGCGGGCAAAATCGCGCCTAAAACTGTAGATATTTTATTTTCTGGAAGTGTTTTACAAAGATTTAATATCTGAGCGGATAGAGACTGAGCATTAATATCTTTTAAAAGATTGAGGGATATTTCGACATTTTGAAAGTTTATAAGCGCTTGTGAGGCGATTTGGGAGATATCAAAGATGGCAAGTCCTGAGATGCCATATTTTGTAAAAAGCAAATCTCCTTGCATCGTCTTTTCTTTAAATCCATCGATACTGATAGTGACTTCTCCATCCATTTTTACCCCTGAAAGTTCTTCGTGAATCGATGAATCAAGATGTAATCCAACAAGAGAAGGGTAGGATGGAATGAGTGAATGCCCAAAAGAAGAAGCAAAGTGAAGTCCATCTTCGTTTCCTCCAAGTTGAGGATACGCCAAAAGTCCAGTTGCAACGATAAGAGCATCATAATCTGTATATTTTTTATCTTTACACCCAGAAGGCACTTCGCATGTAAGCGAAAAGTTTGTTTCTTTTTGGACAGATTTTATTTTGCAGTCATTAAAAACAGTTAGATGTAAGAGTGCTAAAGCCTCTTCATATGCAGTTACAACGCTTTTGGCTTCGTATGAAAGTGGAAAAGTTCTTCCATCCTCTTTTGTAGAAAATAAAATCCCGATGGAGTTCATAAATCGTTCAAGTTCATGGTAACCAAATCGCTTAAGGGTAGGTTCGACAAAGTTGGGATTTGCAGAAATATAGTTAGATTTACTGACAAATTTATTGGTGATATTACAATGTCCGTTGCCTGATACAAGGATTTTTTTGCCATTTTTGGCGTTTTGTTCAAAGAGATCGACTTTGATATTGTTTCTTGCAAGAATGACTGATGCGGTAAGTCCTGCCGCACCAGCTCCGATTATAGCTACTTTTTTCATCCCAAAATTATAGCTTATTATCTAAATAAGTAGGGCTTTTGTGTTTGTACTCGCATATCTGCTATGGCTTTGCCGATTGTAAAATGATATAAAGATTGGTAAGAATTATCTTGTAATCCTAAAAGCTGATGCATGATGTCATCTAAAAAACAGCCGATTCCCGTGGCACTGAGACCCAAAGAGGTAGCTTCAAGATAAAGCTGTTGCCCGATTGCGCCGCACTCATAATAGAGCTCTTTATATTTTTGCGGATTTGCTTCACTTAAAACAGAGGAAAATTTACAAAGCATCCCAAGCGAAAAAGCTCCATCTTTTGCAATATCTTGAGAGCAAGAAATATCTTTGGCAATGGCTTTGTAATCGCCTTCTTTTAAAAGATAAAGATGTTCATAAACTTCACTCCAAACAAAGGTCGCATCAAGATTTTTTTTGAGATTTTCTAAGTCCTGCGAGTCACGAAGGTAGAGATAAAGTCCACTTTCAAAACCATCTACATCATGCAAAAATATGGCAAAATGTACATCGGCTTTTTCGTGATATATGCTTTGTAAAATAGTTGTGAATTGCTCTTTTGTGATTTTGCAACGGTTCGCATCCATCATCTGCGCACTTCGTCTTTTAAGAACAATATCTTTTGCTTCAGCACTTGGATTTCTGCTATTTTTTTGGCTTACATGCAAAGGCAGAGTTGAAGTCGGCGTAAAGTGAGTTGCTTCATTTATCGTGTCTAAAATCTCCCAATGATGGTGCGTAGGGCTGAGTCTATTGGCAATTGTACCATTATGTGGTTTCATATCTTGAAGTAAAGTTTTAAGCTCACACCCACAGGGCACTTCGCATGTAGAATTTTTTTCTTTTGAGAGAAGCAGTAAAATATCACTTTCTTCATTTTCAATCTCTGTAAAGCGGAGTTCTTTATCAAATCCAAAAAGTTTATCTACATCTTTTATGTCGCAATTATCGATTAAAGAGATATTCCATCCAAGCATTTTCGCGCTTACATGTAAGGCATGCAATGCGTGTCCAAGATCGAGTTGAGTGTAACGAAATGAACGTTCTCCATATTTCCAAGCTTCACGCCAGATGATAGAACTAAGCGTTACTAAAAAGCTTTCTTGTGGCAGTTCATCCCAAAAAGAGGTCTCAAATTCACTTAAAATTTCCAAAGAATGATCATGAGGCGCGTAATGGGAAATAGTAGTTTTCTCAGAGACTCCACGTTGCGGAGGAAGGATGATGTAGCCCTCAGTCGGTTGCAAATTTCCACTTGAAGCGTTGCATCTTAGAGCCCAAGATGTTCCATTTGCACTTTTATAAGCGGAAATTGCAAGAGAAAATTGAAACAGCTGTGAGATGGATTCGATGCAAAGCGGCGCTTGGGGAATTGCATTTTCTTCCCATAAAAGATGATACGGCGGTGTAGTATTTTCCAGAGAAAGCGGCAATTGTACTTTTGTCGCGCCTTTGTAGCTTCGAAATGGATCGGGCTGAGTCGCCCAGTCCATATAACCTAACGACGCAGCGTAACGACTTGGATGATGTTTGGTTCTTTGGTGGTACTCTAGTACGGTATTTAAATTATTCATTTAGCGATTATGCAAGAAAATTATTAAAAATATGGCTAGTAAAAAGAGTTTAATTTTTTGTTCAAGGCTGCAAAAAGATTAATTTAATGCAAGTTGCACTATAATCCCACAACTATTTCAAGACAGGGGCATACTCAAATGGGTGAATTATTTACTTTTTTTGGTTTGATTTCAGAAGACCATACGTTCATATTTTTAACGCACATGCTTTTAACAGCAGTGATCGTTCTTATCTTAGCAAAAGTTGCTATGTCAAACTTACGTTTGATTCCAACAGGAACTCAAAACGTATTTGAAGCATACCTTGGCGGCGTTGTTGCTATGGGTGCAGACGTTATGGGTAAAGAGGAATCTCGCCGTTACCTTCCACTTGTTGCTACAATCGGTCTTTTTGTCGGTGTTGCAAACTTAATCGGAGTTATTCCTGGTTTTGAAGCACCTTCTGCTTCATTAAACTTCACTTTAGCATTGGCACTTTTAGTGTTCTTTTACTATAACTTTGAAGGTATTCGCCGTAATGGTCTTATCACTTACTTCGCTCACTTTCTTGGGCCTGTTTGGTGGTTGGCATGGTTGATGTTTCCAATCGAGATCGTTTCTCATATTTCTCGCATTATCTCTCTTAGCTTCCGTCTTTTTGGTAATGTTAAGGGTGACGATATGTTCTTGATGGTAATCCTTATGCTTGCACCTTGGTTCTTGCCGATTATCCCATTTGCATTGCTTACATTCATGGCATTCTTGCAAGCGTTCATCTTTATGATGCTTACATACGTTTACCTTGGCGGAGCTATCGCAGTTTCTGAAGATCACTAGAAACTCTATTATGCAAGAATCTTTATTTAACAAAATCCTTAGTTTCTTGCATGGTGCCTCAGTCGCTTTTATAGTGCTGGGTACTTTCGCTACTTTTACTTATTTTTCCCCTTTTGGACTTGCTCCGGCTTTATCACTCTCTTTTGTGTTTATCTTTATTTCTTTAGTTATTATTCTTTGGATCGATTCATTTGAGACAAAAAGAGCCTCATTTAATGAAATGAAAAAACAAACAGAGATCTTAGAAAGAATGGGAAAAACTCTTCATGATAAAGAGCTATCTGATAACTGATCCCGAATTTTACGGGACAAATCTTACATCTTTCACTCAAACGCTTTCATCTATAATCGATAAAAATAGTATTGATTTTGCTCTTTACAGAGATAAAAAAAATCCTGAGTATAAAGTTTTTGCTAAAGATTTTATCCTTACATGTAAGCAAAAAAATGTCATTCCTCTTTTACATCAAGATTACAAGTCTGCATATGAGTTGGGTGCTTTTGGTGTACATCTTGTATCTACACAGTTTGATGTTATCAAAAAAGCAAAAGCACTGGATTTATTTGTAGTTATAAGTACGCATAGTCTACAAGAGATATTTCAAGCGCAAAGTCTAGGAGCAGATGCTGTGACATTTAGCCCGATTTTCAACTCTCCAAACAAGGGAAATCCTACCGGTTTAGCTCCTTTAAAAGAAATACAAGGTAAAATAAAAATCAAAATAATCGCACTAGGTGGGATCACGACAGATGAGCAGATAAAAGCTGTAGAATCTTGCGGAGTTTTCGCATATGCATCGATAAGAAAATTTATATAAGGTTTATAAACAATGTTCGAAACAGTCATAGGACTTGAAGTCCACGTACAATTAAATACAAATACAAAACTTTTTTGCTCATGCCCGACAAGTTTTAATCATACGCAAAATACAAATACATGTCCAACATGTTTGGCACTTCCTGGAGCGCTTCCTGTTTTTAACAAAGAGGTGCTTAAAAAAGCGGTTATGTTTGGAACTGCAGTAGGCGCTACTATCAACAGAACATCTTACTTTGATCGTAAAAGCTATTTTTATCCAGATAGCCCATCGGCATATCAGATCACTCAGCTTTATACTCCTGTTGTTGAACATGGAAAACTTGAGATTGACTTTGAAGATGGCAGTAAAAAAATCATTGGTATCAACCGTGCGCACATCGAAGCAGACGCTGGGAAAAATATCCATGACGGCGATATCTCAAAAGTAGATTTAAATCGTGCTGGAACTCCGCTTTTGGAGATCGTTTCAGAACCGGATATGCGAAGTGGAGATGAAGCCATTTTCTATCTTAAAAAGCTTCACTCTATTGTGAGATATTTAGATATTTCAGATGCAAATATGCAAGAGGGTTCATTTCGTGTGGATGTGAATGTCTCTATTCGTCCAAAAGGTGATGAAAAACTTTATACTCGTGTTGAGATAAAAAACATCAACTCATTCCGTTTTATCCAAAAAGCCATAGAACTTGAAGTTGCTCGTCAGCGTGAGGCTTGGGAAGATGGCGTCTATGACAAAGAGATCGTTCAAGAAACTCGTCTTTTTGATCAAACAAAACAAGAAACTAGAAGTATGCGCGGTAAAGAGGAAGCAGCGGATTACCGTTATTTCCCAGAACCAGATCTTCTTAAAGCTGTCGTTACAGATGAGATGTATGCGATAGCAACACAAATCCCTGAACTTCCAGATGAGAAAAAACTTCGTTTTGTGAATGATTTTGGAATGAATGAATATAACGCTTCAGTGATCACTTCAACTTTAGAGATGGCAAACTTCTTTGAAGAAATGATGCAAGAAGGTATCAGTGCTAAAAATGCAGTCACATGGCTTACAGTGGAACTTCAAGGGCGTTTAAAAGGGGGTATGAGTCTTGAATCATCGCCTCTTGATGCTAGGAAACTAGGAACTTTAGTAAAGCGTATAGAAGACAATACTATTAGTGGAAAAGCCGCAAAAGATGTTCTTGATTATATGATGGAAAATAGTTCAGATGTAGATGAGACAATCGAGAAACTTGGTCTCAAACAAGTGAGTGATACGGGTGCAATCGAAGCGATGATAGATGAGATTTTAAATGCAAACCCTGAAAAAGTAGCAGAATACAGAAGTGGAAAAGATAAACTGTTTGGATTTTTTGTAGGACAGATCATGAAAGTTTCCAAAGGAAGTGCAAACCCTCAAGCGGTTAATGACCTTTTAAAATCTAAATTAGGTTAATATGGACTTTTTTAAGCGATTATTTATAGGGACTATTTTTGCGTTAAATGGTTCAGATAAGTATTTGCATGTGAAGCATATTGTTTATAATTTTTTAGAAAACGATCAATTTCGTTTTAAAAAATATATTGACTTTATGATGATCGTTCTGATCTTTACGAGTGTTTTTATTCTTATCAAAGAGGTAAAAACAACGATAGATCCAGATCTAAAATTTTTTAATGATTATATTATTTCTATCATCTTTATGATTGAATATGTACTGCGTCTTTGGGTTTATGATAGTTCCACAGCGATCATCATCGCCCAATATGAAAAAGACACAACACTTTCAAGAAAGTTTAGACTCAGACGAGCACTCTTTAAAGTGTTTTTATCCAAATGGAAACATATACGTTCCATAAGTTCGATTATCGATCTTCTCGCAATTGTTCCGTTCTTCCACGAATTAAGACTTTTACGTATTTTTATCCTTTTTAGAATATTTAAGCTTTTTCGCTATACAAGAAGCATAAAAACTTTTGGTTCTGTTCTCTCTGCTAAACGTTTTGAGTTTCTTACCCTTGTTATGTTCGCTTCGATTATTGTTATCGTTTCTTCTGTTTTGGTATATGTGATGGAAGCAAACAATCCACATTCAAAGATCAATACTCTTTTTGATGCTTTCTACTGGGCGATTGTCACTATGAGTACAGTTGGATATGGAGATGTTGTAACAGTGAGCGAAGAGGGAAAAGTCGTTGCTATCATTGTCATCATGTCTGGAATTGCAGTGATGGCATTTACAACTTCTTTGGTTGTTTCTGCTTTTACAGAAAAGATCGAAGAGATAAAAGAGATCAAAAGTATTGAAGATATTGCAAAAATAAAAGGGATTTATCTTATCTGTGGATATAAAGAGATAGGTCGTCAAGTTGCACTAAAATTAAAAAGTAATGGTTCAAAAATTATTGTGCTGGATAAAGATGCCAAGTTGATAAAAGAGGCCATAAAAGATGGATTTTTGGCTTTCGCCTATGATTCGGGTTCTCTGAGTACCTATGAAGATCTTCATATTAATTTTGCAACTCAAGTAAGATCGGTATTATGTCTGGATGATACTGATGTTGAAAATATTTATACGACCTTAACGGTGCGTTCTATGTCAAAGTATGTGGAGATTATCTCTATTTTAGAGTCCAAGCAAAATAGAAAAAAGCTTGAGATGGCTGGGGTGAGTAAGATTATCTTTTCTCAAGAGTTTATCGGTTTGATCGCAAAAGAGTACATTGGTCAGCCTGTTGCTTTTGACTTGATCCACGCCCTGCGTTCAGAAACAAATGGAATCCAGATCTCTGAGATATTGGTGGATGATGTTATGCTTCGCTACCATGGAGATTTAAGTGAAATAGAGTGTAGAAAATATAAGCTTTTGATGCTTGGAATCTACCAAAGTGCATCAAAAAGATTTTTATTTAATCCTATAGGCAATACACTTTTAGAGAGTGGGGATATGCTTATTATTGTAGGTGATTATGTATTTATTGAAGAATTTAAAAAACATCTTCACAAAAAGAGTTAGCTTATGAAGTCAGCTGTCATATTTGGTTATAACGAGTTTGCGTTAGAGATCGCACAAAGTTTGAAAACAAAGTATAGTGATATCACGCTCTTTGTGCTTGAAGATAGTGATAAAAGTTTATTGAAGGATAAGGGATTTAAAGTCTCAAAATTTGATCTTAGTGATGATTGGTCGATGTTTGAGACAGATTATGATCTTGAACATTTGATTGTATTTTGTGCCTTGCAAGAAACCTCAGAAAATATATTTTTAACTATTTCTCTTCGTGCTACTTTTGAAAATCTGCTGATTATTGCTCTTTCAACTGATCAAGAAAGTGGCAGAAAGCTTAAAATGGCTGGAGCCAATAAGATCATTCCTATCACGCAAACGACGGTCAATATTATTACAGAAATGCTCGAACGTCCATTTGTTACAGAGATTTTAAACAATATTTTGTATGCGGATAAAGATCTCAAAATTGTGCAATGGACACTGCCTGCGGGTGTAGAGTTTATTGGAAGTAATATCGAAGATATAGATTGGAAGTACAAATATGGTTTGGTTGTTTTAGCTGTCATACGTGAAAATCTTGACACCTCTTTTATCTATACGAAAAAAGCCAATAGTGAACCTTTATGTGAAGGAAATATCTTAGTGATTATAGGATTTAAGTATGATATTGCAAATTTTGAATCAATGCATAAGGCGGTGATAAAATGAAAATAGGTGTTATAGGAGCTGGAAAATGGGGAACGGCACTTGCCTTTGCACTTGCAGAGAAAAATGATGTTTATATAAGTTCAAGAACCCCCAGAGATGTAAAAAATTTTATCTCGATTGATGAAATTTTAAAGCTTGAATATTTAGTTATCACCATTCCCTCACAGCAGATATCGCAGTGGTTAAAAGAGCATTTTGTATTTACTGGACAGAAGATACTTGTGGCTTCTAAGGGAATAGAAGCCAGTAGTGGAAAGTTTTTAAATGAGATCTACAGTGAATATCTTCCTGAAGAAAATATCTGCTTTTTATCTGGTCCCTCATTTGCATCGGAAGTGATGCAATCGCTTCCGACAGCTTTAGTTATTAACTCGACTAATGAAGAGCTGAGTGCAAAGTTTTCTTCGTTATTTCCACAGTTTATCAAAACTTACACTTCCACAGATGTTATGGGAGCAGAGGTTGCAGGTGCGTATAAAAATGTGATTGCAATCGCCGCTGGAATATGTGAAGGACTCGGTCTTGGCAAAAATGCCGCGGCATCACTCATCTCACGCGGACTTGTGGAGATGCAAAGATTCGGAGTTCGTTATGGTGCAAAAGATGAAAGCTTCATCGGTCTTAGTGGTGCTGGGGATCTTTTTTTAACAGCATCTTCTACTATGTCTAGAAACTTTAGAGTAGGGCTTGGATTCGCAGAGGGCAAATCCAAAGAAGCCATAGTCGAAGAACTTGGCGAAGTCGCAGAGGGAATCGGAACGGCGTATGCCTTACATGTAATTGCGAATGAGAAAAATATATATCTGCCTATAGCTACAGAAGTGTATAAAATTCTCGAAGGAAAAGATCCACAAGAGAGTTTAAAAGATCTGCTTTCGCGGTAGTATTTAAAATAATTCAAAACATAAAGGTCTTTTATTGTGAATGAACAACTTATGCAAACAAAAAAGATACTTATAGCGCTATTGATTGGCTTTTTTATCTATTTTCTCTCTTTTACTTTTTTAAATTTCACGCAAAGTTCTTTGCTTGCACTTATCGCTTTTTTGGTCGTCTTATGGACAAATGAGGGGCTTCCTCTGGCTGTTGTCTCGCTTATACCCATAGTCCTTTTCCCTGCCTTTGGTATCCTTTCCACAAAAGACACATCTGTAAACTATTCAAACCCTATCATCTATCTTTTTTTAGGTGGTTTTTTACTTGCTATTGCAGTGGAAAAAACTGGACTGCACAAGTACTTGGCCCAAAAGATACTTTCATTTTTTCCAAACACCATCAGCGGCATCATCTACTCACTCGTCCTCACGTCAGCCCTACTTAGTTCTATTCTTTCAAACACGACCACCACATTATTATTGATGCCTATAGCACTTTACATTACTGGGGACGACAGACTCAAGATGCGTTTTGCTTTGGCCATTGCTTATGGAGCAAGTGTGGGAGGTATCCTCACTCCCATCGGAACACCGCCAAACCTTATACTTCTTGGTGTCATGCAAGAACACTCGATGCAGATGATTCCCTTTTTAAAATGGGTGCTTATGGTCGCCCCTCTTTCATTTTCGATGATCTTCGTACCCATAGTTTTTTCGCCTTCTCAACGGTTTGGTCATATCCTGAGCCTATCATCATTATAAAAAAAATTGAATTAATAAATCGCATGAGTATATGAATTTAGTTAATGATGCTCAATATTACAAAAACGTTGCC
>JBBRBK010000009.1:0-46879 GCA_038205935.1 Campylobacterales bacterium | reverse complement strand
CCACTTTTAACAAAGCTTTTTACATCCTTACATGTAAAGATAGAAAAGAGTGATATGAGCTTTGGATTTTGGGATAAAGTGAGTAATGTCGCTTACAATGCTCAAACTCTTAGAGGTGTATTTTTTCAAAAGAAAAATCTTTTTTCTCTCACACATTACAAAATGATTTATGACATTATGAGTTTCAATAAAAAAGCAAACGCAGACGTAGATAACGACACAAAAGAGCTCGATAAAAGTTTGGGCGAATATATTGCTCCTTATGGAGAGGCTTTTAAACAAAGATATCTTTTGCCAATGGGCGCGGCTATCTGGTCGACTCCGAGCAATAAAATGGATGATTTTCCAGCGCGTACTTTTTTGCAGTTTTTTAAAAATCACGGACTTTTGGGTGTCAGTACGCAACACCAGTGGCTTACAGTAAGTGGCGGTTCTATCAACTATGTCAATGCAATCAAAGAGCATATCAGCGGAAAGATCATTTTAAATAGTGATGTAGTCGAAGTGTTACGTGAGGATGGTGGAGTCAAACTTGTTCATGCAGATGGATCAGTATCTTTGTATGACAAAGTCGTGATGGCTACGCATGCACCCCAAACTCTGGAGCTTTTAAAAGATGCAAGTGTGGAGGAAAAAAAGGTACTTGGTGCTTTTTCTTACAAAGAAAATGATGCCCTTCTTCATAATGACACGCAAGCTTTGTATCCAGATAAAAATATTTATGCCGCATGGAACTACAAAAGTGGCGTGAATGCTGAGGCTGTGACGCTTTCTTATTGGATCAACAGATTGCAAAATCTTGATTCAGATAAAGAGTATTTTGTTTCACTCAACGAGATCGATTCGCTCTCCCATGTCATAGAACGCATCCGCTACGCACATCCACAGTTTGATAAAAAAGCGATTGCGGCACAAAAATATAAACACACTATTGATGGCAAAAACAACACTTACTTTGCGGGAGCATACTGGAGATACGGTTTTCATGAAGATGGACTTTGGAGTGCAAATGATGTCGCACACCAACTAGGATGTGCATTATGAGCCATCGGTTTTATGATGGAGAGATTTTCCATAAGCGTTTTATTCCAACAGAGCATAAATTTACCTATCCGTTTTTTATGCTCGATATCGATGTGCAAAATCTTAGCATACTCCACAATTTTCTCTTTACATGTAAGGGTTTTAATCTCTTCTCATTTAAAGCAAAAGACCACTTTGGCACGAGTGATGATTTCTATAAAAACATAGAAGAACTGTTGAAAAAATTTGATCTTCAGGCAACGCCTCAGATGCGTTTTATCACGCTTCCGAGAATTTTTAACTTTGTATTTAACCCCATCAGTACGCTCATACTATTTAATAACAATACTCCAACAACGCTTTTAGCAGAGGTGCATAACTATAACGGCGGAAGAGTTGTATATGAAGTTAAACTTGAACAAACAGGTGAGGGAACTTTTAGAGGCGCGGTGCAAAAAGATATGTATGTTTCTCCGTTTTTAAAAAGAGATGGACGTTATGTTTTCACCCTTTCTTATAATGAGCAAAAGTTGGCTCTTAGCATTGTTTTATACCAAGATGGAGCGAAAACTCTTGTTGCATCCTTGAGTGCTCAAAGTCGTGAATTTAGTGCAAAGCAGATACTAAAACTCTTTTGCAAACACACCTTTTTAACTTTTGGTGTAGTCACGCGAACGCTGTGGCAATCATTTTTACTCAAGAGAAAAGGGATGCAATTCTCTTCACCACAACTATCTGATCAAACAAGGAGATATTAAAATGAAAGGTTTTTGGAGCAAACTTGGACATAAGTTTTTAAGTACTTTAGAGTATGGCAATCTAGAAGTGCACTATCCTCACGGAGAAGTAAAGCATTATGGGGATGGAAATGGCTACCATGTAAGCTTACATCTCCACAAATCACAGTTTTTTAAACGTCTATCATTTTTTGGAGATATTGGTTTTGCGGAGAGTTATATGGATGGCGATTTTGATTGTGATCATCTTGATAAACTCATAGAAATTGCGCTTATCAACTCTCATAAACTCGGCATCAAAAGCGAAGATTATAGTAAAAATCGTTTTAGTAATCTCTTGCCAAATTTTAATCGTATTAAACATTTACTGCGTAAAAATTCTAAAACAAAAGCGCAGAAAAATATTGCTGAGCATTATGATCTTTCAAACGATTTTTTTACGCTGATGCTAGATAAATCTATGATGTACTCAAGTGCCGTGTTTGCAGATAAAAATGAGTCTTTATATGATGCGCAGATGAGAAAAATCAAACTTTTAGCCCAAAAGCTCAATGTCAAAAAAGGCTCAAAAGTCCTTGAAATAGGCTCAGGCTGGGGCGAAATGGCGATTTATCTGGCAAAAGAGTTAGAGTGCGAGGTTACAACAGTCACACTCTCAAAAGAGCAAAAAGAGCTTTGCCATAAAAGATTTAAAGAAGAAGACGTTGATGAAAAAATCAAAATACTTCTCAAAGACTATCGTGATCTTGAAGGGCAGTTTGACGCCATTATCTCTGTGGAGATGTTTGAGGCAGTGGGAAGCGAATATTTTGATATCTTTTTTAAACAGTGTCAGTCACTTTTAAAACCTGAGGGTGTTCTTGTGATGCAGGTTATCACCATTCCAGATCAAAGATATGCGGCTTACTCAAAGAGTACAGATTTTATACAAAAGTATATCTTTCCCGGCGGGCATCTACCAAGTGTCAACAAGATACTCAGTGTCACAGCAGAACATACCCGTTTCAATCTTTTGCATCTTGAAGATTTTACTGAGGATTATGCAAAGACTTTACATATTTGGGATGAAAATTTTACAAAAAATCTCTTACATGTAAAGGCTCTTGGCTTTGATGAATACTTCATTCGTATGTGGAAAATGTATCTTAAATACTGTGAAGCGGGATTTATCACTAGAAATATTGGGGTGATGCAGTTTGTGTTTACCCAAGATCAAAATATGAATTTAAATAAAGGATTACTATGAAACTCAAATCATTACTAGGCGTACTTGCATGTACGATATTTGCAGGATGTTCTTCGATGCAGATGGAGGATTTTAACGGTACAACTCCTGAGTTTGTTCCGCAAAAATATTTCAACGGTCATCTGAGAGCTTATGGAATCGTCAAAGGGATGGATGGAAAAATCATTAAAAGTTTCAAAGGCGATCTCGTTGGAAGCTGGGATGCCAAAGGCGTAGGCACTTTAGATGAGCATTTTATCTACAGTGATGGCACAAAACAGCACCGTGTTTGGACG
Source organism: Campylobacterales bacterium (assembly GCA_038205935.1). GTDB lineage: Bacteria > Campylobacterota > Campylobacteria > Campylobacterales > Sulfurimonadaceae > Hydrocurvibacter. The sequence goes on along the minus strand of JBBRBK010000009.1, from coordinate 43,598 downwards.
CTTCGCCCGACTCATGAAGCCAAAACATTTATAGGAACGGCGGGAGATATCGTAGGCGAAGCGCCAATGGTAGCAAATGGCAATACCGTGATGCTAGATTACACGATGCAAGTTCCCTACAAAGACTCCATCATCGATATCAACGTGCGTGACTGGCTCCATCTTGTGCAAGATGGCGTAATCATCAACCACTCGAAGATGAAAAAATTTGGCTTTCAAGTTGGAGAGTTAGTGATTACTATTATAAAAGATTGACTAAGCCCATCAGTTAACAAAAAAGGCATACAAAAAACTTCTCTCTTTTTATAAAATAAAATAAAAAAAGAGGGTAGATTTATGAAAAGAGCAATTTTACTTTTAAACATGGGCGGACCCAATAATCTTGATGAAGTGCAAGTTTTTTTACACAATATGTTTAACGATAAAAACGTCATTAACGCACCAAAACTAATCCGAATGCTTGTGGCTAAACTCATTATTTTTAAGCGTCTTGATGAAGCCAAGGGGAACTACAAAGCCATTGGCGGAAAATCTCCGATAGTTGGCTATACACAACAGCTCATCGAGGCACTGAGCTTACATGTAGATGCGACGGTTCATATGGTGATGCGCTATACGCCTCCCTTTGCAAAAGATACGCTCAAAAATCTTCAAGAAGTAGATGAGATCTACGCTCTTCCACTGTATCCACATTACTCATCAACTACGACACTTTCAAGTATGCAAGACTTAGAAAAATCAATGAAAAATCTTGGCATCAAAGCAAAACTCAAAACCATAGACAAATATTATAAAAATGAAAAATACAATCAGGCTATCGTTGAGCGCATCAAAGAGTCTTTAGCTGATGCCAATCCAAGCGAGTATGAACTTGTTTTTTCAGCGCATGGACTACCGCAAAGAATCATCGATAAAGGTGATTTGTATCAAAGACATATTAAGTATAATGTATATTACGCAAGAAGAGCACTTCATGAAGCAGGCTTAGAGTTTCATAACACCCATCTTGCATATCAATCGCGTCTTGGACCACTGGAATGGATTCGTCCTTATTTGGAAGATAAACTCCAGAGCTTAAAAAAGAAAAAAGTGATAATCTATCCGATAGCTTTTACGGTTGATAACTCTGAGACAGAGTTTGAGCTTGAGATCGAGTATAGAGAAAAAGCGCAGGAGATGGGATTTGTGGATTATCGCGTCGCTAAAGCTGTGAACAATCATCCGCTTTTTGTAGAGAGTTTAAAAGAGATATATGAGGAGTTAAAACAGTGTTAGAATATGCAGTTGTCGGCTCTGGAGTAGGTGGATGTTCCATCGCGGCTTATCTTGATGCAAAAGGGCATAAAACTGCACTTTTTGAAAAAGACAGCCACCTTGGCGGATGCAGTTCTACCTTTACTCGCAACTCTTACATGTACAACGCTGGAGCGACCACTTTGGCGGGCTATCAAGAGGGACACATCGTAAAATCTCTTTTTGATGCCATAGGCTATAAACCAAAACTTTTAGCAACAGATCCAGCCATCGTGATATTGCAAAATGGAAAAACTACTCCACGATTTAGGGACTTAGAAAAGTTTTTACAAGTTGTGGAACAAAACTATCCCCATCCAAAAAATAGGGAGTTTTGGACGCTTGTGTATGAACTCAATAAAAAGTTTTATGCAACTGATGGATACTATTATTCTAACCGTTCATTTTTTAAAAAAGCGGTTTCACTTCTTAGCTATATGCCCATTTTTATGAAGTTTTTTCGATATTTTTTCTCTAATGCAAAAACCTTTTTAGATCATTTTTTTGGCGGAATGGACAAAGAGTATTTGGATTTTTTAGACTCCCAGATTATGATCGTGGCTCAGGCAAAAAGTTCTGAGATAAACTTTTTTACCTGCGCGCTTGCTCTTGGATATACCTTCAATGAAACCCATTATGTGTATGGCGGAATGGGCGCGCTTTTTGATGGAATGAGTGCAAATATGCAAGATGTGAGAAAAAATGCTGAAGTGAAAAAAATAGAAAAAAAAGATGGTTACTATAAACTTTATACCAAAGAGGGAGTTACACAAGCAAAAAATGTGATTTTAAACTCCACCGTGTATGAGAGTGCAAAACTTTTTGATGCGAGTTTGATACAAGATTACTACAAAAAATATGAAAAGCTCGACAATCATCAAAGCTCTTTTATGCTCTATCTCACTATCAAAAGCGACGCAGATTTTTTCCATCATTATCAGATCATTCAAGATGAAAATTTTGAGATGACTCTTTCAAAAGCACTTTTTGTTTCATTTTCAGAGAAAGATGATGAGCAAATCGCGCCAAAAGGCTACTACTCCATCACAGCTTCCATCCATACAGATACGAGATTTTGGAAAAAAGGTGCAGATTATAAGGCAAAAAAAGAGAAATTAAAAAACTTACTGCTAGAATCATTGATGAAAAATCTCGGTATCCAAAATTCTCAGATAGTTGATTGTTTTGCGGCAACTCCGAGTACCTTTGCAAGATATATCAACCGTTCTCAACTTGGAGGCAATGCGATCACTATGAAAAACTTTCTCCCTTTTTTACCATCAAACGACACGCCCATAGAAGGAATTTACAACGTGGGTGACACGGTTTATGCAGCGCAAGGCTGGCCGGGTGTAATGCTTGGCGTCAACAATCTAAAGAGGCTTTTAGATGTATGATATAGCTTTACATGTAAAGCTCAAAGACTGGCTTTATATCTTGATATTTGGCATTATTTTAGGTGGATTTCTTTCCTCTTTGGGTTATACACTTTTAGCTAAGGAGTGGGTTGAAGGGGCTTTTTATGGTGTCGTTTTAGGATTTAGCATTACACTTTTGTCTTTGATCTTCATAAGTTTTATGAACCGATTTTTACTTCCTACGATGAACCAAATACTCTGGCTTCCTTCTGCCGTTTTTTTCTCATTTTCTTCAGGATTTTTAGGCACATGGTTAAGTGTGATGCTTGCAAATATTTTTGGTATTACACTTCTTGGAATCTTTCAAACAGAGCTCTTTGATATAGCTGTGGCAATTGGAGTTCTTACTTATTTGATGGGTGCTATTTTTTACGGTTTTGTACGGATGAGAAATGAAAAAGAGGAGACTCAAAGTAACTATGTCAAAAGCCGTCTCTCTTCCCTTGAAACTCAGTTAAATCCCCATTTTTTATTTAACGCGCTCAACTCCATCGCAGAACTTATCCACACAGATGTCAACAAAGCCGAAGAAGCAGTGCTCAAAGTTTCCTCATTTTTACGCAATACCATGAGCGAAGAATCGCATATCAGCATCAAAAATGAGCTCTTACATGTAAGGGATTATGTGGAGCTTGAAAATATCCGTTTTGCGGATAAAATATCCTTACATGTAAGCGGTTTTATCCCAAATTATAAGATTCCAAAATTTTCTATCCAGCTTTTAGTGGAAAATGCGATCAAGCACGGTTTTATCCAAAAAGAGAAAAATCTCAATATCGAAATCTCTTTTGATGAGCAAAAAAAAGTGCTTATCATCAAAAATGACGGCAGAGCGATGAAGAGCAGTAAGTTTGGGATAGGGCTTACAAATCTCAACCAAAGACTTGAACTTTTATGCAAAGGTTTTTTAGAAGTGATTGACAAAGAAGAGCCAACATTTTATATACATTTAGGAGAATGCCATGAAAATACTCGTAGTTGATGATGAACAACTCGCCCGCGCCCGTGTGATACGTATGCTTATAACGCTTGGATATAAAGATATTTTCGAGGCTATAAATGCGGATGAAGCCATAGAAAAAGTGAGAGAAAATGAGCTAGATCTTGTCCTTCTTGATATCAATATGCCAGGTGTGAGTGGCATAGAACTCGGTCATGAACTCAAATATCTCAAAAATAGTATTGCCATCATTTTCCAAACAGCCTATGAAGAGCACGCGCTAGAAGCTTTTGAGATTGGAGCTGTTGGATATTTAGTGAAGCCTTTTAGTATAGACCAGCTCTCAGCAACACTTTCTCGGGTGGTAAAGCAAAAAGAGAGTGAGGGAACATACAAGTTGATGAGTAAAAATGGGGAGCACTACTATCTGCTCAAACCTGAAGATATTTTTTATGTCAAAGCAGATTTGACAGAGGTGATGCTTCGTACATCAAGCGGATTTTCTTACTCTTCACAGAAAATTTCTGATCTGCAAACCAAGTTAAAAGGATATGGATTTATACAAATTCACCGCTCCTATCTTATCAACCCTGATAAGATAAAAGAGATGAGCACGATAGAGCAGAGTAAACTAAGGTTTTCATTTAATGGGATTTCTGATGCGATAGAATCAAGTAAAGATGGAGCAAAAGAGTTTAGAAATCTTTTTTCTAACTAAACTCTTTTAGTTTTTAAGCGTCGTAAGCATCGTAAGCGATGGATGCGGCTTTTTCTTTGTAGGTCTGGAAAGGTTCTTTCTCTTTAGGCCCGCTGTTTAATATTGCAGTGAGTTCATCATTTCTATCTCTGAGCAACTCTTCGAATTCATTTTTGTTGAGTGGCTTATCATCTTCGAACTTGTCAAGCAAGATATTGCTTTGACCTGCGAGGATCAGATAGCTGAGATGGCCATAATCAACCATGACAATTCTGTTTACTTGATCAAGCTGTTTTGAAAAACGTACTTGCAAATCTTCATGTACTTCAGTTTTACCACCAAACATCCAAGGTTTTTTGAGTGGTTTTGTACTTGAAGCGCTCGGCTTAGTTTGAGAGATGACGGCTCCCATCTTCTTTTTAAGATAAAAAACAAAGCCAAGTGTGACAAGCAATATAGCCATAACAACATAGTATCCAGCAGATATTTGTAGATCAGGTCCTGTAGGTAAAGCAGTTGAGGCTGCTGTGGCATTTGGTTCTGTAGCGGCAGCTCCTTGTTTATCAAATCTTAGTCTTAAACCATAAGAATCTACAGTTTTTGAAGCCTGCACTTGCACATCATTTGGGACAACAGCTGCGATTTGTGTATAACTTGTGATTGGGCTGATAGTTAACTGCGAGATAAACTTAGAATTTAAAGACTTTGCCTTTTCAGACTCAATAGATGCACCCTCAAGCTTGATAATGATCTTACCATCGAGTGTTTGTTGGGAGATAACACCATCATAAGGCGTGTCAAAAGTTAGCATCACATCTACTCTGTCACTTCTTTCATAAACGTTGTAACTGAGTATCTTTGATGCAAAAAGCATAAAAGGGATTAAGAGTAAAAAGAGAATTTTTTTCATAGTTTTTCCTTCGATAAATGGTATAAGACAGCACTGGAATTAAGCACTTCATTGATACGGATTGCAAGATTTTTTTCATAGACCATGACTTCGCCTTTACCTAAAATACGGCCATTAACATAAGATTCTACGCTTTCGCCGGCAGGTTTTTTAAGGTCAATGACAGAGCCTTTTTCAAGTTTAAGTATTTCACTGATAGTGAGTTGTGTTTCTCCAAGATCTGCAACAAACTCGACTTCCATATCTAAAAGACCTTCATAATTCATCCATGAAAGTTCTTCTTCTTCATTAAACTCTTTCTCACTATGGTAGGGCATTTTATTCCTTAATCGCTATGAGTATACTGCCATTTTTTAAAGAGATTCTATTCATTGCATCGCATAAATAATTGAATCTTTTCGTCTCTAAAAACAGTGGAGTTTTAATATTAAAAACTTTTGCATTATTTTCATCTTGAGCCAAAACTTTTGCGCTTCCGACGATCATATTCGTCGTTTCAAGCAACATGTCGTGAAGCGTTTCATCGTCACTTTCATCTTCAAAAAGAAAGATCCCACAAACGCTTTGTACAAGCTCTTTTGACAAAGCAACATAGACTGTATGAGGTTTTTCGTTTTCAACTATTTCTATACTAGCAATAAGCATTCTCATTTTTGGAATGGTGGTTTTAAAAGTGTAGGGCTCTCTTATTTGATGTTCACAAAAATTTGTCGCCGCTTTTGTAATTATAGATAACATTTTTGTCCAAGTTGCAAAATTTAGTAGATTATACGTTATACAAACCTAAAATTAAATTAATACACTTTCCAACTATACGTCTTCATAAGCTATTCTTGGGTATAATCGAGGGAAAATTAAGCGTGAAGAGAGTGCATGGCAGAACTACTATTACTTGGCGGTTTTGTTGGGTTTTTGTCAGGGTTTTTTGGCGTAGGTGGTGGGACTATTTTAGTTCCTTTGCTTCTATTTCTAGGTTATGATATGAAAGCTGCCATTGGAATTTCTGTCGTGCAGATGGTGTTTAGCTCCATTTATGGGAGCTATTTAAATCTTAAAAAAGGCACTTTAGATGTAAAAATGGTCTCCATTATTGGCTCAGGCGGATTTATTGGAGCGTTGTTTAGTGGTTTCATAGTAGCCAATGTAGATGCAAAAATACTACAGATCATTTTTATAAGTTTTTCTACTTTTGCACTTTTGAGACTTTTTTTTAAAGTAAAAGAACATAAAGGTGAAAAAAAAGCACATCCGATTATTCTTTTTATCATAGGTTTTTTCCTTGGAATGATTAGTATTTCGATTGGTGTGGGAGGATCTGTTTTACTTGTGCCTATTTTGGTTGGATTCTTTCATGTAAGTCTCAAAAAAGCGACTTCAGCAGGGCTTTTCTTTGTTGTTTTTTCCTCCGTTTCGGGATTTATATCACAAAGCCTTCATGGAATGATCGATTATCGTACGGGTTTGATCATAGGAATTGCGTCGCTAGTGGGCGTATACTTTGGGGTGATGTTAAAACATTCAACTCATGAAACATTACAACGAAAATTACTTGTTTTGTTTTATGTCGGTGTGGTCAGCTACTTGACCTATAAAACATTTTTTTTGCAGGGATAATAAATGATAAAAATATATGGTGCGCGTGAAAATAATTTAAAAAATATCTCTTTGGAAATACCAAAAAATAAGCTTGTCGTCTGTACAGGTTTGAGCGGAAGCGGAAAGTCTACACTTGCTTTTGACACACTGTACGCTGAGGGACAAAGACGCTATATAGAGTCACTTTCTTCGTATGCAAGGCAGTTCTTAGACCGCATCGGAAAACCTGATGTTGATAAGATAGAAGGACTTACTCCCGCAATCGCGATAGATCAAAAAACAACCTCTAAAAATCCTCGCTCAACGGTGGGAACAATTACTGAAATCTACGATTATCTTCGTCTTTTATATGCTCGTGTTGGCGTGCAACATTGTCATCAGTGTGGCAAAAAGATAACGCAGATGAGTGCTGAGGATATTATCAACGAAGTTTTAAAACTTCCAGAGGGTGCGAAAGTCGTTATCTTAGCTCCGATTGCAAGAGAGAAAAAAGGCTCATTTGGAGAGATTTTAGAATCTTTGGTACAAAAAGGGTATGTCAGAGCGATGATAGATGGTGTTATGGTTAGACTTGATGAAGAGATAGAACTCTCTAAAACTAAAAAACATACCATCAAAGTCGTCATAGATCGCCTTGTGATAAGTGAAGAAAATAAAGATCGTATCGCGCAAGATGTGGAAAAAGCACTCAAACAAAGTTATGGCGAGGTCGAGATAGATATCTTAAATCACGAAGAATTAGGACTTAAAGACGCAAGCATTCATTACAGCGAACACAATGCGTGTTTTGACTGTAAAATCAGTTTCGATGAACTTGAACCTCTTTCTTTTTCCTTTAATTCACCCAAAGGTGCTTGTCCTGAATGTGATGGTCTTGGTGTCCGTTATGCGCTTGATAATGACAAGATTATTGATGGTGACCTCACTATTGAAACTGGAGCTGTTAAAATTGTATATGGCTTTAATAAGGGATATTATTTTACTTTTCTCAAAGGTTTCTGCGCGGAAAATAAAATCGATATTAAAGTTCCTTTTTCGGAGCTTGAAGAGTATCAGAAAAAAGCGATTTTGCACGGTGGTATCGAGGAAGTAACCTTTCTCTGGAAAGGACATCCAGTAAAACGCATTTGGCCTGGGATCATCAAAATTGCTTATGATATGTTCAAAGATGACAAAGAACTTGCAGATTATATGAGTGAAAAAGTGTGTAATGTATGTGAATCTCACCGATTGAAACTTGAAAGCTTGGCTGTTAAGGTTTCGGGTCAGCCAATAGCCGAGATTTTGGATATGCCAATTAATAAAAGCTATGAATGGTTCAAAAATGAGGACAATTTTTCTCATCTGAGCGACAAATATAAGATGATCTCCGCTCCTATTTTAAATGAGATACGTGAGCGTCTTTACTTTTTGTTTGACGTTGGCCTTGGATATATCACGCTTGGCCGAGATGCAAGGACTATCAGTGGCGGAGAAGCTCAGCGTATTCGCATCGCTTCTCAGATAGGAAGTGGTTTAACAGGTGTTTTATATGTGTTAGATGAGCCGAGTATCGGACTCCATGAGCGTGATACTTTAAAGCTTATTCGAACACTTCGTTCATTACAAGAAAAGGGAAATAGCGTTATCGTTGTTGAGCATGACAAAGAGACCATCGAAAATGCTGACTACATTGTAGATATTGGACCGGGAGCTGGAAAATTTGGTGGAGAGGTCGTGTTTGCTGGAACTTATGAAGAACTTAAAAAAGCAGATACTCTCACAGCTGACTATATGACAGGACGTAAAGATATCAAGTACTTTTATAGACGTCCCCAAGAAAAATATATAGAGATAAAAAATGTAACACTCAACAATATTAATGATTTGAGTGCAAAAATTCCACTCAATAACTTTACATGTATCACCGGAGTAAGTGGAAGTGGAAAGAGTTCATTGATCCTTCAAACGCTTTTACCAACAGCAAGAGAGCTTCTCAACCATGCAAGAAAAGTAAAAAAAATCGCAGGTGTTGAGATAGAGGGACTTGAATATGTCGATAAAGTGATCTATCTTGATCAAAGTCCAATAGGTCGTACTCCAAGAAGTAATCCAGCGACTTATACGGGTGTAATGGATGAGATACGTATTCTTTTTGCAAAGACAAAAGAAGCTAATATCCGCGGTTACACAAGTTCGAGATTTAGCTTTAATGTTAAAGGTGGACGCTGTGAGAAATGTCAAGGTGAGGGCGAGATAAAGATCGAGATGCACTTTTTACCAGACATTATGGTCAAGTGTGATTCTTGTAAAGGCACTCGCTATAACTTCCAGACTCTAGAAGTGCACTATAAAGGTAAAAGTATCTCAGATGTTTTAAATATGAGCGTTGCTGAAGCCTTAGAATTTTTTGATCCGATTCCAAAGATCAAGATAAAAATGCAGACACTTTTTGATGTAGGTCTTGGTTATATCACGCTTGGACAAAATGCAACGACACTTTCTGGCGGAGAGGCACAACGTATAAAACTCTCAAAAGAGTTAAGCCGTAAAGACACAGGAAAAACACTTTATATTCTTGATGAACCGACAACTGGCCTTCATTTTGATGATGTCAACCGCTTAACAAAAGTGCTGCATAACTTTGTAGAACTTGGCAACAGTGTCCTTGTCATCGAACATAATCTTGATATGATAAAAAATGCGGATTATGTCATAGATATGGGGCCTGAGGGCGGGAGCGGCGGTGGAGATATTATCTCTATGGGAACTCCTGAAGAAGTCGCGCAAAGCTATAAAGAAACAGGAAGTTATACAGGTGAGTATCTTGCAAAAGAGCTTAGTAGATATAAATGAGAATAATTTTTTATTTTTTAATCGCTTTTTTCTTCGTTGGATGTGCAAGCACTGCTGAAGAGGTAAAACCAATAGAACCCTCCTCAGTTGCTGAACAAGTCATAAAAGCTCCAGAATTAAAACAAGTGCAAGCTGAGGAAAAGACAAAAGTTGTAGAACTCCAGCCGGTACCTGTAACAAAAGCTGAAATAGCAAAAGTTGAAGTAGTGAAAATTCCAAAAGTGAAGCCTACACATGCCATGCAAGTCAAGAGTATGCAGATCAAGTCAAGCCCGCTGGAATATGTTAGTAAAGATCTTTCAAAAACAGATAATACTATCTCAGAACTTCCGCAAAATACTTCAAATATTAGTGAAGTTGTACAGTTTGACAATGAAAACTTTGATGAAGTCGTTGATATTTTTATCAACAACTGTAAGAGTGCAACAACACGAAAGATGTATGGTTCTCTTTGTGATACTGCTTTACATGTAAGCGATAAAAAAGTGTTTATTAAAAAGAATTTTAAACTCTATAAGATTATAGATAATCAAAAAGACGAGGGTGTCCTAACTGGCTATTATGAGCCTGAACTTCACGGTTCTTTGACAAAGCATGACAAGTATATTTATCCAATTTATCAAAAACCGCTCAAAACTGCAAGCGTAGAATCTCCTGTTGTTCATACTGAAGCAAATAGCAGCACGACACAAGATAATTCAAGAGCAGATGTCAATACTCTCAATACGCCTACTTTATGTTATGTTGATGATAAAATCGACGCTTTTTTTCTTGAAATCCAAGGTTCAGGACGTGTTAATCTAGATACAAATACAACGCTTTATGTAGGTTATAACGGTACAAATGGACAAAAATATACATCAATTGGAAAATATTTGATAGCCAAAGGATATATGAGTCAAGATCATATGTCACTACAAGATATCAAAGCTTGGGCGCATAAAAATCCAGATAAAATAGATAGTGTATTAAATCAAAATGAGAGAGTTGTTTATTTCAAACAAAGAGATTCTACTAATGTTACGGGTTCTCTTGGTGTTCCTTTGACTCCTATGCGTTCAGTTGCAGTTGATAGTGCGTATGTTCCACTTGGAAGTATGCTTTTGATTGACGCACAAGATTATAAACATTCTATAAAAAATATTGTTTTTGCCCAAGATAGAGGCGCTGCGATTAAGTCGGCAATACGAGCAGATCTTTTTACAGGGTATGGAAAGCAGGCTTTAGCAATCGCTGGGAATCTCAAAGCAAAACTAAAAATGTGGATATTCTTGCCAAAAGTTCAAGTGCAATGAAAAGATCATTAGAAAAGTTTAACCGTCTTGTAGAGTGTCTCGAAGAGCTGCCTACAATAGGCAAAAAATCAGCTATTCGCCTTGCATATCATATGGTGATGAAAGATAGTTTCAATGCCATTAAACTCGCTCATGCCATAGAAAATGCGGTGGGAAGTTTGAAAAAATGTATCTCATGCGGCGGCATGAGTGAAGATGAACTCTGCGCTATATGCAGTGATACATCAAGAGATATAGAGGTTTTATGTATCGTTGAAAATGCAAAAGATATTTTGACTTTTGAAGAAAATGCTCTTTTTGATGGCAGATATTTTGTTCTTGATTCGCTTGAACAGCTTGATATCTCGCATCTTCAAGATATGGTCTCAAGCGGTGTAAGTGAGGTAATCTTTGCCCTTACACCATCTATTCAAAATGATGCTGTGATACTCTATATAGAAGATAAACTCAGAGATTATGATCTTCATTTTACAAAAATAGCGCAAGGCGTTCCAACAGGTGTTAGTCTTGAAAACATCGATATTCTTTCACTCACACGCGCTTTAGAAGATAGAGTGCGAGTTTAAAATATCCTCATCACGTAAAGGTTTATTTTTGAAGTAAAGCTATGAAATCTTCTTTTTTCATAGGTTTGGCAAAGTAATATCCTTGGATGATATCGCACTCTTTCTCTTTTAAATATTCAAATTGATATTTTTCTTCAACACCCTCGGCAATCACTTTTAAACCTAAAGATTTGCCCATTGCAAGAATAGTATTGAGGATGATTCCATCATTACTTTCATTTTCACAAATATCATCTACGAATGTTTTATCTATTTTAAGCGTGTCAATTGGAAAGCTTTTGAGATATGCCAACGAAGAATATCCCGTACCAAAATCATCAATATAGATCGATATTCCAAGATCTTTAATGCTTTGTAATGTTGCTATTGTCTTACTTACATGTTGCATCATTATGCTTTCTGTTATCTCAATGCCTAACTGTTTTGGATCGATCTCACTTTGTTGCAGTGCACTTTTCAAATCTGTATAAAGATCCCCATTTTGAAATTGTCTCGTCGATACATTGATTGATATCTTAAGATTTTTCAAGCCAAGTGAACTGAACTCTTTGATATCTTTTGCACTTTGCCCAATGACAAACTTACCAAGACTAAGTATAAAACCTGTGCTCTCAGCAAGTGCTATAAAGATGTTTGGTCCAATCATACCGCGTGTTTTGTGATTCCAACGAATAAGTGCCTCTGCACCTATGATCTTTTGCGTTTTCACATCGACTTTTGGCTGATAGTAGAGTTCAAATTCATTATCATAATATGCTCTTTGCATATCATTGATAAGATCTACTTCTTGATGGATCTTATTGTTTAGCGATTGGGTGAAGAAGCTAAAGTTATCGCGTCCATCACTTTTGGCTTTATACATAGCGATATCAGAATATTTCATAAGCTCTTTTATATTTGTAGAGTCATTAGGATAGATGGATATGCCCATACTTGCGGAGAGTCTAAGAGAATATCCTTTTATTAAGAGCTCATTTCTAAACTCTTGCAAGAGAATATTGATAATAGGAAGTATCTCGCTTGGATCTTCAAAGTTAGAGATGACTAGTATAAATTCATCGCCGCCTATTCTAGTGATAAGACTCTCTTTTGGTACATTTACCGTTAGTATATTTGCCACAGTTTTTAAAAGTGCATCACCTACATCGTGTCCGAGTGTGTCATTGATGTTTTTAAAATGGTCAAGATCTAAAAATATAAGTGCAAATCTCTTATTATTAGTTTCAGAAAGATTTTTTATATTTTGAAGCTGTTCGTGGAGATAGATTCTATTTGGAAGACCTGTAAGCATGTCATGCGAAGATGTATATTGTAATTCAGAATTAAGTTCATTGACTCTACTTTGAGTTGTGTTGAGATCTATACTGTGTTCTACTTGCAATCTTATGATATAGCCAAGAATGAACAGCTCACTGATAACAAAGATTGCATGTAAAATGACAATATCAAATCCGCAACCATAGTTAAATATCATGACAGGCATATCAAAAAGTGATACTTCATATAGTTGTAGATAGTTAAAAATAAGATGATGCAAAATCGTGACGGTTGCTGCAACGATAAGAGGAACTATATCCTTATAGAGGGTTAGGATCGCCATAGCAATAAATATATAAAAATGCATCTCAATACGGCCAAGATACTGTTGTATATAGACGATGGAAAAGAGCATTAGTGCAATGGCGACAAAGATCCTATAGTATCTGTCGCCTTTGAGGTATTTGTATAAAAAAAGCATTGGTAAAACAATCAAAGCACCACTGAAAAAACCGTAACTGTAAGTGTCATACGCTATGGATGTGACAAAGGTCGCAATAAACCATTGAACAACAAGCAAGGAAAGCATTACTTTGTCCGCTTTTGTATTAAAAAGAGTAATGCTCGACTCTGCATATTGCGGGATTGTAGGGCATTTGAAAAATGTTTTAAATGTATTATTCATGAGACACTTCTGCCTTTGTATTTTTACTTGATAACATTTGCATTATATCCTCTGTTATCTTAGTTTCATTCAATGGATGTGTTGTATATATTTTTTTGAGTCTCAAATTTCCAGCTATATTTTCAAGAAGAAAAATGTTATCTGTATGGTTGAGTTCCTCTTTATCTTCGAGACTTTTTGAAAAAAATACTCCAAAGTTTCTATCTATCTTGAACAGTTCTTGTTGGCTAAGATAGACACCTTTAAAATCTTTATTAAAATATTTTGCAAAAAGATTTGGCGCAGTTGGATCTATCTGCGGTGTTAGATTTATAAAATAGATATCTATTTTATCTCTAAACGCGTCAAATTTTTTCGATGCATACAAGTTTGCCAAGTTTTGTAATATTGGTGTACAAACTTTTTCACATCCAACATATCCAAAAAATACCAAGATAATATGTTTGTCACTTTGAATATAGTCAGCTTGAATTTTTTTATCCACTGATATGACACCGTTTGTGTGAGAACTAAAAAAAAGTGAGCTAGCCAAAGGCACGAACAAAAAAAAAGCCAGCATCAAAACGGCTAAAAGAACTTTATATTTACTTTTCAAATTGGATAATTCCGATTATCACTGATGAATCATTGTATTTTATATCTTCGGTATAAAGGATTTCTCTTACATGTAAGACAGATTTACGTGATGTCACCATTTTATGTTCAAAGATAAGCGGTTCATGAGAAAGCTTAACCTCTTGTAATTTTTTCAAAAAAAGTTCTCGATCATCTTGATGCACAAAATACTCAAGTAGCTTTGAATCATCTTTATAAATAAGTGCATCGATTTGTAAAGTATTTAATAGTTTTTGTGAGACAAACAGTGTGTCATTAAGCGTATCTAATCTCCAGTATCCGATATTTGAGAGCTCAAAGGTATTGTGAAGAAGTTGGTCTTTGATATAAAGTTTATTTCTTAAGCTATCGATTTTACGTAATTCTTTTTTTTGAGTCAAATATTTTTTTCTTTGCAGCGCATAAAGTGCTATACCGATAAATATCAAGATCAATACAATGAGTGTAAATATATTGAGAAGAAGAGATAGATTTTTTTCTAGGAAATTTTTATCTTTGTCTACAATAATGGCTTTTCGCTCAATATAGTTTGACAATATTATTCTAGAATTAGTCAATTCTTTAGCACTAAAAAGGTATATATTTGGACTATGTATATCAGAATGAATATTTTTAAAAGAGTGTTCATTGAGATATTTTAAAACCAAATTTGCAGCTTCTTTTCCCTGTTTCTCTCCACTTGTAAGATAACCTCCTACAATCCCTTTTCTCATGTAAGAGTCTTCCATACTGAGTAAAATCAAATTTGGATTTTGTTTTATTTTTTCTATAGATTCACTTGGTAAAAGTGTTTTATTTTGATCATCTTTCAATCCGCCAATAGTGGTTAAAAGTACAAAACTTCGAGGTTTTTTTGGCAACGCTTCTAAAATTTTTGACAGATGATTATCACTTATATAGTGAAAATTCATATTTTTAAATTTACTATGTTTAGATGCTATTTCATTTTTGATGGATTGATATGTACTAGAGTTATCTCCAAGAAAATAGATATCTCTAGTCTGTGGTGAAAACTGTTTAATAAGATCTATATTTGGCTCAATCTCTTGTATTTCATAGACACCAGCATAATGTTTTTTATCTAAAATAGTATTCATGTCTAGATTATTGATACCTGAAAAGAATACAGGAATATCTTCCTTTTCTAAGAAGATTTGATTATATTTTTCATATACAAAAGTTAAAGCATCATCATCTGTAACATAGATTATATTTGGTGAAGTGTCTGCATACTTCATATGAAGATACTTTAGAAAATTGTTTTTATACTCTTGAGTTGATTTGACTCGTTTTGTATCAAGATATTCTGTATAAAAAGTGAAATTTTTATCGCTTTTATTAAGCGTTGAGACAAAAGAATTGTGTTGCTTCTTGGTCCATTCATATTCTTGTGAATATGAATGGAGGATAAAAACATTAACCTTCTCTGTTGCAAATACAGAAAAAAATAGAATAAAAAGAAGAGTAACGATTTTTATAAAAAGCTCCAAAAAACTATGATATTTAAAGAGTATATTTTACATTTTTCTTACTTAAAAGATGAAGGATAACTTCTTTTTCGCTTTTTTGGCGACTGTATTTTTATCAAATGCAGTAGTCAAAGAGGAAATTGAAATGATAAGTTAGCTAAAAAAGTATCTTAGCCAACTACAGAAGAAAACTTTTTTGCATAACATCAGCAGTTGTTTTCAGATCAAACTGTTTCTCGCAAAAAAGATGGTTTGCAAGTACACCTTGGTATAAAAGCATATCGGCTCCATCTTTAAAGGTGAGTTTTTTTTGTTTTGCCAATGCTAAAAATGGTGTTAATTTGCCGTAGATCGCATCTGCCACATATGAAGTGTGAGAGAGAATCTCATCTATCATAGTTTTTGGAGCAGGGTAAAATTCATCTTTTAAACCCGCACTTGTCGTGTTTACAACTAGATCATAACTCTTACATACAAAGCTTTCCCAAGTGTCACACCCTAAGGGCACTTCGCATGCAAGTCCAAGTTCTTTAAAATATGAGAGGCGATTTTCGCTTCTGTTTAAAATGCTTACATGTAGACCATCTTGCAAGAAACGGGAGGCAAGTGCTTTTGCTGTTCCACCAGCTCCGAGAATGAGAACTGTTTTGATTGTTCCAAAAGGCTTGATCGCTTCCATAAAGCCATCAGCATCTGTGTTATAACCGATGAGTTTGTCGTCTTGCAAAATGATAGTATTTACAACGCCAATGGTCGTTGCAAAACCTCGAACTTCATCGCAAGCATTATATGCGGCTTCTTTATGTGGAACGGTGATATTTGCACCACTAAGTCCAAGTGAGAGAAAAGTTTCACGAAGTTTGGAGCCATTAGTGAGATGAACTCTCGTATAACATGCGTCTACATGTAAGGCTTTAAAGAGATAGTTATGCATCAAAGGAGAGCGCGAGTGTGAAACCGGATCTCCAAAAATAGCGAAAAGTTTTGACATTAGTCCAGATCTTTGAGAGAACTCATCAAAGCGCCGAGTTTATTGGTCACTTCAAGATATTCAAGCTCATTGACTGAATCCGCAACAATTCCTGCACCAGCTTGAAGGATCACTTTATCAGGCTTCACCATAGCCGTACGAATAGTGATCGCGCTGTCCATATTGCCATCAAATCCAAAGTAGCCTATGCTTCCACTGTAAAAGCCGCGTTTGAGACCTTCGTACTCTGCGATGAGTTCCATCGCACGAATTTTTGGAGCACCCGTCATAGTGCCGGCTGTAAAAGTTGCCATAAAGAGGTCAAACATATCTTTGTCTTCACGCAGCGTTGCAACCACGTCGGAAACGATATGCATAACGTGAGAGAAACGCTCAATATGCATCATATCTTCCACTTCAACCGTGCCAGTTGCCGCGACGCGACCGACATCATTACGTCCAAGATCGATAAGCATCAAGTGTTCTGAAAGCTCTTTAGGATCGGCTAGAAGTTCAGCTTCGAGCTCTTTATCACGCTGTTTAGTATCACCACGCTTTCTTGTTCCAGCAATTGGACGGAGAAGAATCTCACCATCAGTAAGACGAACCATAACTTCGGGCGAACTTCCCACAATATTAAAATCCTCATACTCCATTAAAAACATATAAGGAGATGGATTTTTAGCTCTTAAAACGCGATAAAAACTAAATGGATCGACCTCTATATTTCTTGTGAAGCGGTTTGTCATAAGGATTTGAAAAACGTCACCACTTCTTATCATCTCTTTTGATTTTTCGACCATTTCAAAAAAATGCTCTTTTGAAAATGCAAAAGAACCTTCGTCATCTCCAATGTTTTGTACCATTGGAACATATTTGTAAGAATCTTTTAAACTCTCTTCAAGTGCTTCAAATCTCTCTTGCATTTCATCTAAAACAGAGATCAAAGAAATTTTATTGTTTTTGTGAGAGTAAGCAACAACGAGTTTTGGAAGTATCAGATCAAGATCGGGAGTGTGCAGTTCATCGTGAAGATGGTTCATACTATTTTTGAGTTTTGGCTCAAAGACTTTCACCATATCATATCCGATATAGCCGATAAAACCATCAACATAACCGACGTTAAGTTCTTTACATGTAGACTTGTAAAGAGCTGTATCGATATGTTTGTAGTATTCTTTTAAAAAGGTAAAAGGGGAAATATCACTTACCTCTTTTTCCCCTTTTGCATTTGTATAAATAGTGACACCATCTTTGTATTGAAGTCTTTCTCTATCGCCTATCATGATAAAGCTATAGTTGCCATCGCTCTGTCCAGCGCTCTCAAAGAGGTAGCTGATCTCATCTTTGAAAATCTCTTTAAGCTTATGATAAACAGCAATCGGTGCGAACTGATCAAGTGTAAACTGTGTATGATGAATCAAGACAAACCCTTTTATAGACTATTTTTTTGTTATAAAAGCGCCAGGTACAACATCTTTACGAAGGGCTTTCAGTGCTTCTCTTGCATCAGCCTCATTTTTAAATGGTCCAACGATGACTTTACTTGTTTCACCTGTTTTCACAGATTCATAAGCGTATCCCAGTTTTTTGATAGATTCCAAAAGCTTGTCATTTGGAGCAATTTTTGCAAAAGATCCAACTTGAACATAGTAAGTTCCAGTTGCTGATGTTTTACTTACGGCTTTAGGTTCTTTAGTAGAAGAGGTCTCTTTCTTCGGTGCATCAATTTTTGTAAATAAAGATTCTTTTTTTACTGGAGTCTCTTTTTTCTCAGGAACCTCTTTCTTCACGATACTCTCTTTTTTTACTACTGGTTCTTTTTTAGCAACAGGTTCATTTTTTGCTACATCTCTTTGTCTTATAACATGGACATTTTCTTTAACAACGGGAGCTTTAACTTTTTCTTTAACAACAGGAGCCGCTACTTTTTCAGTTACTACAGCAGGTGTTACAACCGCAGTAGGAGTCACATCTTTTGATAAGCTTTCTTGTTTGAGTTTTTGAGCTATCTTATCAAGATCATCATCACCTTTTTTGTTTTCTTGTACTATTTCTACAGGTTTAAAAAGTGGAGCATTTCCTTGTTGATCATTGTTGGCCTGCGGAACTGGTGGTTCAGGAGGAAGATTAGTTTTTGGGGCTTGTTGCGCTTGAGGAAGATTATCTGTACTGTTTGAGACAGAAGTTTTCATAATCATCACAACTACAATGAGTATCACAGCAAGTACTCCAACAGCGAGTGCAATCTTTTTACTCGAACCCATAGAGCCGCCACCTCTATTTAAGATAATGTCATTTAATTCGTTTCTTTCTTCCATCATAAATCCTTTTATGTCACATATGTTTCGACCATGAAGCACCACGCTCTTTAGCGTAGAGATCATATGGCAGAGCTAAAATATTGTACTCACTTGGCAATTCATCAGTTGGAAACATTTTCCACTGTTTTGGCTGTTTTGCTGCTAATTTCATAGAGATCATTTTACCAAGCTGAATAGCCTCTTGTAAAGTGGTATGTCCCTTGTGTATGTAGACATGAAGATGACCATCTGTTTTTGAAGTAAAAGCCGTAAAATTGATATATCCCTCTTCGCGTAAAAGAAGTTGAGTCTTATGGTAAAACCTTTCAGGATCGCGACCATTATAATCGATAACAATATTTTCAACAATACCTTTGGCGTCAACAAGTGAATGTGCTACAGTTATCTCACCTTTGAGGTGTTGATTGATCACAGATTGTGTTAGAGTTTTCTCTATTTTTTCAAACTTGTTAAAAAAAGTCCTGCCCTTAAAACTTATTTTATCTACGACACTATCACTCTTTTGCCAGTAGTGAGTTGTGACCATCTTTATAAGTTTTAAGTCCATAGCAGTCATATTTTATCCTCAAGCTTTCTTTTATACTAATTAATACGTTGGTTGGTGATAGATCACAAAATTTTGAGCTAAAGCTTTTAACTCTGCTTTAATTTCTGCATGACGTGCTTCGTTGTTGATATCATCAAGTACATCAGCGATGCGGCTTGCGATGAGTTCAAACTCAGCATCTTTCATACCACGTGAAGTAAGTGCAGCACTTCCAACGCGGATACCTGACGTGACAAACGGACTTCTCGTTTCACCTGGAACAGTATTTTTATTGACTGTGATACCAGCACGACCAAGAGCCGCATCAGCATCTTTACCGCTAAATTCTTTATTGATGAAACTTACTAAAACGAGGTGATTGTCAGTTCCGCCACTTACAACATCGTATCCGCGTTTCATTAAAACATCAGCTAAGATAGCCGCATTTTTCTTGACTTGAATAGCGTAATCTTTCCAAGCAGGTGAAAGATTATATTTGAATCCAACCGCTTTTGCTGCGATTACATGTACAAGTGGTCCGCCTTGAAGAGCTGGGAAAATCGCAGAGTTCATTTTCTTAGCGATCTCTTCATCATTTGTCATGATCATACCGCCGCGTGGGCCAGCAAGCGTTTTATGTGTTGTAGTTGTTACAACATCAGCATAAGGAAATGGACTTGGATGTTCACCAGCTGCAACCAAACCAGCGATGTGCGCGATGTCAGCAAACAAGATTGCACCAACAGCATCAGCGATCTCGCGGAACTTTTTAAAATCAATTTCACGAGCATAAGCAGAAGCACCACAAACAATGATCTTAGGCTGAGTGATTTTTGCAATATCCATCACTCTTTCATAGTTGATACGGCCATCAAGTTCTACACCATAAGTAAATGAGTGGTAGTTTTTACCAGAAAAACTTGGTTTACTTCCATGAGTTAAGTGCCCACCATGGCTTAAATCCATGCCTAGAAGTTTATCTCCAGCTTGTAAAAGTGCTGCGTATACAGCGCCATTCGCCTGACTTCCAGAGTGTGGCTGTACATTTGCAAATTTACATCCAAAGAGCTCACATGCTCTGTCGATTGCTAATTGCTCAACACCATCAGCATACTCACATCCACCATAGTAACGTTTACCAGGATAACCCTCAGCATATTTGTTTGTAAAAACACTTCCCATCGCTTCCATAACAGCAGGAAGAGTGAAGTTTTCACTTGCAATCATCTCTAAGTGGTCAGTCTGACGCACTAACTCTTTTTCACACAATTCATAGATATCGTTATCGAAATCTTTTAAAAAACTCATTTTTCTTCCTTTTTTTGATTTAAATTTAACACTATTTTTCTTCTTCGTGAATCTCTTTTGCTTCGCCATGAATCGGTTTCATAGCAGGAAATAAAAGAACATCTCTAATAGAGTGCTCATTTGTAAGTAACATTACAAGTCTATCCATACCTATACCTTGACCCGCAGTTGGTGCCATTCCATAGCTAAGGGCATTAACAAAATCTAGATCCATTTCATGCGCTTCATCATCGCCTGCATCTTTGGCACTCATTTGTCCTTCAAAGCGTGAAAGCTGATCCACAGGATCATTGAGTTCACTAAACGCATTTGCAATTTCTCGTCCAGCGATAAAGAGTTCAAATCTCTCAGTGATCTCTGGATGCTCGTCATTTCTACGAGCTAGCGGAGAAATCTCAACTGGATAATCAGTGATGAATGTTGGATTGATAAGTTTTTCTTCGACAAATTCATCAAAAAGCACACCTTGAAGCTGACCAAGACTCATGGCAGGTTTTGCTTCAAGTTTATTGGCTCTTAAAAATTCTAGTATTTTCTCTTTATCGTTTACGATATTTACATCAACTCCACCGATCTCTGAGAGAGAAGTGATAAGAGGAATCTCTGTAAAATCTGCAAAATCAACTTCTAACTCTCCATAAGGCAAAAGAGTAGGGAGGTTGAGATGATCGAAAAGATATGCAAAATACTCTTTTGTTATTTCGATAAGATCTTTGTATGTTTTATAAGCCCAGTAAAACTCTATAGAGGTAAATTCAGGATTATGCGTTGCATCCATCCCCTCATTTCTAAAGTTACGGTTGATCTCAAACACCGCTTCAAATCCGCCGACGATAAGACGTTTGAGATAAAGTTCAGGAGCGATTCTAAGAAATCTATCGATTCCAAGAGCATTATGATGGGTTACGAATGGTTTTGCATTTGCTCCGCCGGCGATTGGATGCATCATCGGTGTTTCAACTTCTAGGAAGCCTTTATCTTCAAAAAATCTTCTTGTTAAGGAGATGATCTTCGAGCGTGTTTGAAATGTTTTACGTACTTCGGAGTCCATAATAAGGTCAAGATAACGTTGACGATATCTGATCTCTTTATCTGTAACACCGTGAAATTTTTCAGGAAGCGGTGCAATTGCTTTTGTTAAAAGTTTAAGTGTATCTACATGTAAAGAAAGTTCACCTTGATTTGTCACAAAAGGATAACCACTGACTTCGATGATATCTCCGACTTCGATCAGTTTTTTAAATACATCGTTATAAAAGCTCTCAGGAAGATTGTCTCGCGTGACATAAATTTGAAGCATTCCACTTTCATCTTCTATCTTTAAAAAGCTTGCTTTTCCCATAACACGGAAAAATTTAATGCGTCCGCTGAGTGTATAGTTTCTCTTTTCATCACGTTTATTTTCGAGATGCTCCACATCAGAGTTGACATTCATATACTTTGATATAGTCGTATTTCTTTCTGAGTGGTTTGAGTATGGATTGAATCCAAGCTCTTTAAGCTGATTTGCTTTTTCTATACGTAATTGAATATATTTGTTACTAAATGGCAATGCGTTTTCCTTATAAATTTATGATTGGCAATTTTTACAGATACCGTAAATCTGCATTGAATGGTCTGTCATTTGAAAGCCTAAACTTTGTGAAATGATCTGTTGTCTTTTTTCTATCTCTTCATCTACGAACTCTGTAATAAGACCACATTTTGTACAAATCATGTGGTCATGATGCTCTTTAGCACCAAGTTCATATTTTTTTCCCTGAGCTCCAAAAGATAACGATGTGACAATATCTGACTCCTCTAAAAGAGTAAGAGTACGGTAGATTGTTGCGATTCCGGTATTAAGCTGAGGATGCCTTTCCTGAATCAGATTATAAAGAGATTCTGGAGAAAGGTGCTCATCAGAGTTGTATAAAGTTTCTAAAATAACTTCACGCTGTATCGTAAATTTGAGATTGTTTCTTTTAAGCAGATTTTTAAAATCATTGAGCAATTTATTGTATGCTATCGTTCTTTCTGTAAAATCTGTTGCTGTACCCATTTTATTTAACTTTCTTTTTTATTTCTTCTGAGATAGAAGTTTCTACTTTCTCTTTTATGCTCGTTTGCACTTTCTTTTCAACTTGCTCTTGTTTTGTCTCAACTGTTGCATTGATATCTTTTTGTATATCTCCAGTATCTATTTTCATAATGTATCCACCTGTTGTCACTAGAACAGGGAAAAGAATACTTTTGTCCATAGTGGCTTGCATATTTGTTCTTACGATTTTGATGTTATAAAAAGCATATGCTACAACAGACACAATTAAAAAGAATTTTCCTGCTCCAACTATAAAACCCATAATTTTATCCAGAGGTCCAAGTCCGCTGATATTGCTTAATTGTTTAAACGCAATACCTACGGAAACCATCATAAGCCAAAATAATCCAAGAGTAAGGACAAATCCAGTGAAGGTAAGTGCAGCTTTATTTTGAAAATGAAAGACTGCATCGCTAAGAAATTGCCCAACAGGCGTTCCAAATCTTGATGCAATAAAAACACCACCTACTATTCCTATAAGACCAAACAGCTCTCTGAAAAATCCGTTGAGAATACCTTTTAAACCAAGGAGCAATATTATGACTCCGACTACAATATCAAAATAACTCATATATTCATTTGCTCACAATCCATTTCAATTCTATTTTTACCATTTTTTTTAGCTTCATACAGAGCTTTATCTGCTCTTGCTATAAAACTATCAGGTGTGTCATCATCTTTTAATGATGTTATACCAAGACTTATAGTAACGTTCACATTGAGCTCTTTATAAATCAGCTTATTTATATCTACTAAGGAAACAATTCTTTGAGCAACTTTTACACATTCAGATCTTTGAATTCTATTTAAAACCACAACAAATTCTTCGCCGCCATATCTGTATATTTTATCGCCTTCTCTAAGCGTTTTTCTTAGGATATTTGCAAGAAATATTAGAACTTTATCCCCAACAATGTGACCATAAGTGTCATTTATAGTTTTAAAGTCATCGATATCTATCATGTAAAGATGCACATCTTTTGCATAGCTTTTGTTATCACATAGACTTTCTAAATGTTGCGTGAGCATTCCACGATTATAAACTTTTGTTAAGTGATCAATCTGAGTTGACTTTTCAAGTTTTTCAATTTTTTGTGTTAAGTCTGAAATAACTCTATTTGCTTTACTAACTTCATCCAACATATGCGTTTGGATACCATCAAATTTGTCTTTGATCTGATCTACGTTGATTGTCTGATTTTTAAAATCATTTATAGTCTTTTCTTGCGTAGTGACCAATTCTTCAAAACGTCTATTTGTATGCGTGTAATTATCTACACTCTCTTTTGCAATATCTTTAAACTCTTCGTTGAGAGATATTTTTAGGCTTTCTAGAGCATCAGGCAGTTCAAAATTCAATTTTGAAATAGTAGCCATCGCAGAGTGCAAGAAGTCTAAAAGCGTATCTTTTGATATAAGACCATCTTGCTCATCAACTTTTTCCACTATATCAATATATATCTCTTCTAATATTTTTTTTGCATTAGACTTATTCATTGATTTCAACTTTCAATCATTTAAATTGGCATCATTATACATTTTTATGTATAAAAAATATCTTTTGATACAGCAATATTATTTCAGCAGAAGTTTAAATCAGAGCTATTTTAGGAACTTTTTAGTAAAATCACGTAATTTATTATAAAAATCAATGATTAATGGGGTTTAAAATATGAGTAACTGGAACCGATCAAGCTGGAGAGAAAAATCGATCTTACAGCAACCTACATATCCAAATCAAGAGGAGTTGAAAAATGTCCTCGAAGAATTAAAAAACTATCCTCCTCTTGTTTTTGCTGGAGAAGCACGTTCATTAAAAGAACAATTGGCAGAGGTTGCAAATGGTCGCGCTTTCTTACTTCAAGGTGGAGATTGTGCTGAGAGTTTTTCAGAGTTCCATGCACAAAACATCAGAGACACTTTTAAAGTTTTACTTCAAATGTCTGTTGTTATGACTTATGCCGGTGGACTTCCTGTGGTGAAAGTTGGTCGTTTGGGTGGTCAGTTTGCAAAACCACGTTCAAGTGATTTTGAAACAATTGATGGACTTACTCTTGATTCTTACAGAGGTGATATCATTAACGGTGTAGATTTTACGCCAGAAGCTCGTGTTCCAGATCCTAAGAGAATGATCAAAGCATATAATCAATCAGCCGCAACATTAAACCTTTTACGTGCATTTGCATCTGGGGGTTTGGCAGATTTACATCAGATTCATAAATGGACTTTAGATTTCACACAAAAAGGTGAGATCAGCCAAAAGTTTGAAGATATGGCAGGAGATATTGAAAGATCTTTGAAGTTTATGGAAGCATGTGGAATTAACTCTAAAACATATAGAACTTTAAGAGAAACAGATTTCTTTACTTCACATGAAGCCCTTTTACTTCCATATGAAGAAGCTTTTACAAGACAAGATTCTTTGACAGGTGAATGGTATGATACATCTGCACATATGCTTTGGATCGGTGATAGAACACGCCAATTAGACGGTGCACATGTAGAGTATATGAAGGGAATCAAAAATCCTATCGGTGTTAAAGCCGGTCCATCAATGGATCCAGAGGATCTAGTAAGACTAGCAGAGGCACTCAATCCTGAAAATGAAGCTGGACGTTTAAATATCATTGTTAGAATGGGTGCAGATAAAGTAGGTGATGGTATGCCTAAACTGATCCGTGCAATTGAGAGAGAAGGGCTTAACGTGGTATGGAGCTGTGATCCGATGCACGGTAATACTATAAAATCATCAAACAACTTTAAAACTCGTCCGGTTGATTCTGTTCTTACAGAGATGAAACAGTTTTTTCAAGTTCATAAAGCTGAGGGAACTTATGCTGGCGGTGTTCACTTGGAAATGACAGGGAAGAACGTCACTGAGTGTATCGGCGGTTCTTTTGTAGTGACTGAAGAAGATCTAAGTTCTCGTTACCATACACATTGTGATCCACGTTTAAACGCTGATCAGGCACTTGAACTTGCATTTTTAATAGCAGATACTTTAAAAGACGCACAAAAATAAAAAGAGTCGAAAGACTCTTTTTTATAATCCCTCTATCATCTTTATCAACTCTTCTGGGCGGTTTGAATACGCAATCGCATTCTCTTTTGAAATAATTTTCTTTCTTAAAAATTCAATAATCTCTTGAGATTGTGTTGTCATATTTGTACCTTGCTGATTTAACTGCATTTGTGAATAAAGTTGGTGAACTTTATCTTCACGTATAAGATTCGCAATAGCTGGATTTGTAACTAGAAGTTCCTGCGCTGCAATACGTCCTCCACCTATTCTAGGGATCAAAGCTTGAGAGATAATTGCGATGAGTGAAGTAGATATCTGAGCACGGATTTGAGGCTGTTCTTCGCCACTAAATACGTCGATAATACGGTTAATAGTTCCAGGAGCAGAGTTGGTATGCAAAGTTCCAAAGACTAAGTGACCAGTTTCCGCAGCTGTGAGCGCTGCAGAGATAGTCTCTTTATCACGCATCTCTCCAATGAGGATAACATCAGGATCTTGGCGCAGGGCATATTTGAGGGCCGTATGAAATCCATTTGTATCAGTTCCGACATTTCTTTGAGAAAAGAGACATTTTTTGTTTTTATGGACAAACTCGACAGGATCTTCTACGGTGATGATGTGTTTCTTTTCTGTCTCATTGATCTCGTTTAGCATCGCCGCAAGAGTCGTTGATTTACCGCTTCCCGTAGGTCCAGTAACTAGGATAAGCCCTTTTTCGCGTTTGATAAGTTCTTTAAAGATCTTTTTTGCGTTGAGATCATCAAGTGAAGGTATTTCAGTTGGAATAATACGAAAAGCACAAGCGAGATCACCCATAGTTTTGTAGTAGTTACAACGAAATCGGCCAACATCAGGAAGCATAATCGCAAAGTCCAGCTCATTAAACTCTTCAAAATCTTTCTTTTGCTTTTCTGTAAGAAGAGCATAGGCCATATCTGTGATCATATCTCCATCAAGTTGTGGAAGATTTAAGGGAACAAGTCTTCCATCTATTCTGATTTGAGGTTCAGCATGAGAAACCAAGTGCAAGTCCGAGGCTTTGTAGGCAACAACACTTTTTAAAAGTTTTTTTATATCTAAATTTTGAACTTTTTCACTCATAATAGCTCCGTTTCGTAGTGATCTTTGTCATAGCCGACAATTATAGCATTCTTGTATTGTATAACAGGTCTTTTTATAAGAAGATTTTCTTTGCATAGCCAATCAATTTTCTCATCATCACTTAGAGCGAGTTCTTTGAGATTAAATTTTCTGTATGTCGTACTTTTGGAATTGAAAAGTTTATCTATTGTTGTGTGATCGAGCCACTCTTTTATTTCATTACAATCTACTGGAGAGATTTTAAAATCCCTAAAGGAATATTCAATTCCATTTTCTTGTAAAAATTTTAAAGCTTTTTTGACACTGTCGCAATTTTTTATTCCATGAACTATAAGCATTAATTACTCAATGATTTTTGGTACGATAAAAAAATGATCCGCACTATCAGGTGCATTTTTGAGGATATTATCATTAATAGAACGATCACAATTTTCAATATCTTCACGCGTAAATGTTGCTTGATTTGTCATAGAAAATTTATCATCTACATGATCTGTATTTAATTCACTAAGATTATCCACAAAAGAGACTATTTCTGAGAGTTGCGAGATGATCTCCTCTCTTTTGTCCTCTGAAATTTGAAGATATGATAATTTTTCTAAACGTGTTAAAAGTGCATTGTCTACTTTCATTGAAGTTCCTTATTTGGTTATATGCGCAAGATTGTAACAAAAAAATTCTATTTCACAAAACTTTAACAATCTATTTGATATTATTACTGACTATTTATAAGTATGGAGATGTTTTTGAGCTTTAAAGATAATATATCAATGGTAAGAGATGAACTAAATGCCGAAGAAAAGTTTTTAGAAAATGCGATTAAGACAGAGCGTTTTTTTAACAAATATAAAACACAGCTTATCGGTTTGGCTGTAGTTGTTGTTGTCGCAATAGTTGGAAATGTAACTTACAATTACATCAAAAGTTCAAAAGTTGAGAGTGCAAATGTAGCATTTTCAATCTTGCAGTCTCATAGCGACGATAAACAAGCTTTGGCTGATTTAAAAGATAATGATCCTAAATTGTACGATTTGTATATGCTTTCAAATGCTATCAAAAAAGGCGATGTGAAAGCTCTTGAAGAACTCAAATCATCAAAAGCGTTTGCAGTCTCAGATCTGGCAACGTATCAGCTTGCATCTTTGCAAAGTAATCTCAATGGCTTAAACACATATGCAAACGGTGAAGATGCTATTGATAAAGATTTGGCATTGATCCAAAGTGCGGTTTTGCTTATGGAACAAAATAAGATCGAAGAAGCAAATAGAAAACTTGCATCTGTATCTTCAAACTCGGCTGTTTATGGCGTTGCTAAATCGCTTATGCATTATGGTGTAAAGTAAATCGTGAAGACTTTATTACATATAACATTAATTGTTGGCTTAGTTGCATTTAGCGGATGTAGTACAAAAAAAGTGTTTAAACCTGAGAAAGACACGGTTGTCGGTTCATGGGCAGAAAAAGAGAGTCTTAAAACATCAATGATTGACGTTACAGCCAATGGTGCTGTTTTAAAAGATGGACGTATTCTTTCTCATGATACGGTCATTGACGTACATGTAGACACAGATAAAGAGCGTTTGCTTGATGCGGATGAAAAGTGGATAGTAACATCACAAATCGATGGCAATACAACCCTTACATCTAAAGCTGATCATTCTGTCAAAGAGTTTTTTAATCTTAAAAAGACTGTTGCAGCGGCAAGCGTGAAAGATGATATGCTTGCGGTAGTTTTTGCAAGTAATGAGCTCGCGATTTATTCATTAAAAACAAAAGAGATCCTTTTTCATAGTGAAGGCAATGCACCAATAGTTGTAGATGCAAAGATTGTCAATCCCTATTTTTTAGATGATCTTGTACTTTTTTTAACTCTTGATGGAAAGATCGTTATTGTGAATTCTAAAGAGAAAAAAGTTCTTAGATCGATGATTATCAGCAGTGCTGATAAGTTTAATAATGTCATAGCTTTTAATGTTGTCGGTGATAACCTCATAGCAGCTACAGGATATGAACTTCTTTCTTTGGCTGAGAAAGATATCCGTGCATCATATGAGATTCGTAATATGCGTTATGATCAAAAAGATGGTATTTATATCGCTACAAAGCAGGGTGAAGTTGTGAACCTTACTCCAACTTTACAGCTAAGATCAAAAATTAAATTTCCTTTTGCTCACTTTTTAGGAATGATTGTCACAGATGATAAAGTATATCTCTTAGAAAAAGAGGGATACATCATCGCACTAGAAAAAGATTTGAAATCGTATAAGATCTATAAAGTAAGCATAAACAATGAGAGTTATGTTTATGTCGGAGATAAAGCTTTTTATGTTGATGATAAGTATTTTTCTATAAAAAAATAGCTTCATGTCTCGTGAACTGGAGGCTTTTTTAGAGTATATTATCGTTACAAAAGCCCTTAGTAAAAGAAGTGTTGAAGCGTATAAAAATGACTTGACACAGATCGAAGAAAATCTTGCAAAACCACTTATAAACCTCGATACAAATGAGGTTTTGAGTGTCTTAACACAGTACGCGAACAAGCGTACTTTAAACCGAAAACTTTCAGCTGTAAATGCCTTTTTTTCTTTTTGTTACAAGAGTCAGTTTGCAGATGAAAAAAACCACTTCAAGCTCTCCAAAATACCAAAAACACTTCCTAAATTTCTTTCTTTTTCTGATGTGAAAAATGGCTTATCTTTGATAGATAAGTCATCTTGGCTTGGAATGCGTGATTATGCATTAATACTTTTCTTATATGCAAGCGGAACAAGAATAAGCGAATGCTTGGCTTTGGGGCGAGAAGATATCGAGGGAGAATGGTTACATGTAAGGCATGGAAAAGGGGATAAAGAGCGGATGATTCCCATAGCAGAAGTTGCACTTAAAGCTATGAGAGAATATTTAAATGAGTCACCATATGAGAAAGATGATGTCTGGCTTAACTATCAAGGAAAACCTCTTAGTCGTATTTCTGCTTATAAGATCACGCAAAAATATCTTGGAGTTTCTCCGCATGTACTGCGTCACTCCTATGCGACTTCACTTATCATCGGCGGAGCAGATTTAAGAGTGGTTCAAGAGCTCTTGGGTCATTCTTCTCTTCTTACAACGCAGATTTACACGCATGTCCAAAAGCAAAACCTTCAAGATACTGTGAGGATGCATCATCCTCTAGCTTAGTGCTTTGTGATCGTAAAACTGTCTTTTATTATATCATTGTCTGTTAAAAATTTTTCACTTAATGTTGTCGGGGTGATCTCTAAAATAACAGAACCTGAGACTGAAAAGCCAATAGGAAGTTCTGGAATTTTAAAATCGCCACTATCTGCTTTTGAACCTGAGCCATCTACGATGTAAATGACTCCGCTATTTGGTGTTTTAACCAAAGATTTTGTATAGGTATGAAGATCTGTTTGCTTTACATGTAAGGCTTCATCAAAGCTTTTGCTCATCCCCGTATGGTTTGCCATGAGTCTACTTCTTTCATACACATGTGAGTGTCCGCTTATGACCAAATCTACATCATATTTATCAAAGATTGGTGTAAAGTTTTCTCTCATCTCTTTAAGGCGTCCGCCGCTGTCTTTAGGATTGTTTGATTTGTGTGAACCGTCTGAATATGGAGGGTGATGAAAGGCGACAATAGTCCAATTCTTTTTGTTTGCCGCAAGATCTGATTTTAGCCACTGCGCCATTTTCCCATTTACACTTCTATCTTCAACCTCAGAATCTAGCATGACAAGATGGAAGTTTGCTTCATCAATAGAGTAGTATTTTTCACTTTTACTCGGTATCCCACCGCTTTCGCCTTTTGTAGGAAAATCAAAGATATCATAAAAAGCCCAACGTCTTGCATCGTGGTTGCCATCAAGTGCCCAGATATTTTTTTGTTTGATAAGCTCTTTGTAGGGATCAAAAAGGTCTTTATTGTATTGCTTTTGTGTTCCACTTGTATATGCATTATCGCCTAATAGAAGCCAGAGATCTATCTTTGAAAGGTTGTTATCCACATAAGAGAGCATGGCACGATAAACGTTTCTTTGTTTTGTAGAATCTTCTCCCGTATCGCCAACAATCCAAAGACGCTCTAAGTCCTTTTTGGTGTTGAGGGTACAAAAGACTCTGTTTGTGTTGTCTATTGCTAATGAAGTTGCATTGACTTTATAGTTATAACAAGTGTCAGGTTTGAGTCCTGAAAGTGTTAAAGAGTGATATCTATCAGCTTTCTTTTCACTTACATGGTAGCCATTGCTATAATCAACACTTCCTATTTCAGCCTTTGGTGTCTGCCATTTGAGTGTTATGGCATTTTGTGTTTGCATTTGAAGATAGGGCTGTCTAGGTAGAAATACATAACTGTCATAAGCAACGACAAAAAATCTTCCGATGCCATAAAGTAGGGCAATAATAAAGAGTGAGAAAACTATTCTTTTTGCGATTTTCATCTGATTTTTTCCTTTAGTTTTGAGTACATGTAAAGAGTCGAAAGTGTTCCAACTACTGCTCCAGCGGTGATATCACTTAAAAAATGATCACTGTCCATTAGCCTTCCGCTGACGAAAAGTATAGCAAGAGAGAGCCAGAGTATTTTCTGTTTTGGAAAAAGTAGTATAAGATAAACTGCCGCTGTAAAAAGGGTTGTTGAGTGACCTGATGGAAAAGAGGTGTACGTCGTGGCGGCATCTACAATAGTTGTAATGTGAGTTTTAAACTTTTCTACGATTCCCATATCGAAGTTTTGAAAAAGTAAAAATCCATACTCATCGCCGCCGTTACGAAGTCCCCAAGGACGAATTCTGCCAAATAAATTTTTTAAGATTAGACTGAGCAAACCAGAAAAAATATTGATATATAGTAAAAATAAAAAACGCTGAGCATAGAGTTCATTTTTTTTGATAAATTTGAAAATAACAAAGCCAATAATAGCGGTAGCGAAATACCAGTTTGATTCTCCAAAGAGGCTTAGAAAATCTCCAAAAGACTCATATGTCGATGCATTTGCTAAAAAATACTCAGCGATTGGTCTATCAAGATAAAAGTAAGAAAATATTATAAAAGAGATAACGGCCATAATAGAAAAAGCATATTGTTTTTGCGAAAAATTCATTTAATTCCTTGAAAGTTCTTACATGTAAGCAAATTTATTGTGTTGACTTTATGATTATTCAGTGTGATATCAAAGCTTTTATTTTCGCTAATAGAATCACATTTCATATAACTAGCCATATTTTTATGAAAGAAATGGGTGTCGATGATGATGAGATCTTTGCCCACGGGCGAGCCTTTTTGCCAAA
Organism: Campylobacterales bacterium; assembly: GCA_038205935.1. Taxonomy (GTDB): domain Bacteria; phylum Campylobacterota; class Campylobacteria; order Campylobacterales; family Sulfurimonadaceae; genus Hydrocurvibacter. Next base: position 11,397 of record JBBRBK010000009.1, on the reverse strand, counting down.
GATCGAACTGATCAAACCTGGCATCTATGAGAAAGATGTTACTTTTGTATGGATGATTATAATACATAGCGCGCGATGCAAGTGTCCAGTTTGTCACGGCAAGAACCTCTTTTTTATCATCTTTGATAAGAGAGTTTGCTTCTTTCATGATGGTATCCCAGCCATAAATATCGCGATGAAGAGACTGATAATCGGGTTGTGGAATAAATTTGAAACCAAGTTCAGCATAGGCAACACTTGAAAGGATAAGTCCAAAACCGATGCTACCATGTAAGGCTTGTTTATACCCTTTACTTAACTCTAAAATGTAGTAAGTTCCTATTGGGATAAATAGCAGATAAAAAAGCGCGCTCCAGTGAGGCAGGGCAGGCTTAAAAAGTGAAGCGTAAGTGAAAAATGTAATGAGCACAAGCCCAAAAAGTCCAGATAAAAAGAGCGTATCATTTTTGCTTTTTAACGCTTTATAGAGTCCATAAAAAGCGACTGGAAAAAGCAGAGGATTGTAAGCTCCAAACTGCGCGCCAAGAGAGCTTGCTATGGAACTCCAACTGATATGTTTTGCTCCAACAACATGATCGCTTTGATAGGTAAAACTTATCCAATGATGTAAAATATTCCAGTAAATAACTGGTGAGATAAAAAGGAGTGCAATAAGAATAGCAGGGATTAGTTTGATAGAAAAAAGCAAATCCCATCTTTTTTTAATGATAACATAAAGCACAATGGGCACAACAAATAAGACAGCCGTATATTTTGCAAGCCCGCCGATTCCAAGTAAAACAGCTAAAAAAATCCAATTTTTGAGTGAAGCATTTTGTTCTATTTTTAACACTGCCCAAATAATGGGAATAACGAGTAGAAAGAGAAAAGTGTCGGGCAAAAGCATAATAAAAAGAGCATTAAACAAAAATGACGCATGCAAAGCTAAAACTGCGATAAAAGCTGTTTTGGAGTTTTTGTCTATGTCGTAGATAAGTTGATAGACAAATAGTGAAGTGAAAAATCCTATGACTATCGCACCAAAACGCGCGCCAAATTCATTGACTCCAAAGATAGAGGTAAAAAAAGCATCTGTCCAGCCCACAAGCGGCGGATGGTCAAAATAGCTCCAGTCGAGATTGATGCCATATAAAACATAATGCGCTTCATCGACTCCAAGCCCTACATGTAAGGACAAAATGAGCCGTATAATGGCTACAAATGTGATGAAAAGAAGAAGCGGACGATGCTCTTTATTGAGAAAGTGCATCGAGTTTGAATTTCAAAGTGTTAAATACCCAGTCAGGTGTGATAACTTGGATACATTGGTTATCTGTACAAGGTGTTTTTCTATGGTTTGAAGCGCTCACACAAGGACTACATGCCATGCCTGCAAAGATAGGTGTTGTTGGTCCAAGTGAGCCGTAAAGAGCCGGAGTTTCAGGGCCAAAAATAACGAAAGTATGCATATCTGTGATGGAAGCAAAGTGCGCTGGACCTGAGTCATTTGTCAACATAAAAGCGCTTAGTGAGTAAAGTGTCGGAAGCTGTAAAAATTTCACGCCACCAGCAAAGTTGATACATCTTTTATCATTCACACAATCAGCTAAAAGTTGCGCGCCATCAAACTCAGCAGGTGCACCTGTGAGAAGAACAATCGCTTTGTCATTGTATGAAAGAATCTTGTTGATCACTTCGCAATAATTTTTTCTATCCCATCTGCGTTGTGGAAGTAGGTCTGAGGCATTGGAATTTACTAAAATAACAGGATTGATATTTGCATCAAATCCCTCATATTTTGAAGCGATGATATTTAAGACTTCTTTTTCATCAGCTGGATCTATCACAGCTTTTGCGATTTGTATTTCACTATCTGGAATGACACGTTTTGTGTATGGAATCTCTTCATTAGGATTTAAAAGTGCATCCACAAGCGCTACAAAACTTTTTGCAATATGTTGATGAGGATTGTACGATACTTTTTTCGTTAAAAAATCTCCGCGGTAAAGTCCTTCATTATGAAAGCTATGAAAACCGACTCGGTTTTTTGCGCCACTTACGAAAGATAAAAGGGCTGTAACGCGTGAGAAAAGTTCCAAATCTATCGTAGAATCGATGTTCATTTTTCTACACCAGAAAATAAATTTTATGGCACTTACGATGAGAGAACCGATAGAACTCTCATCCAACATATAAACGTTTTCGCTTTTGACTGTTCCAAGAAGATCAAGACTGATCTTATTTTTACTAAAGATAACAAAGAAAAGTTCACCCTCGATATTTGCTTTGAGCTTTCGCATGGCTGGATCGACGATGATTGCAGATCCCATCTCTGAGAGTTCTATTAAGAGTACATTTTTTGGCTTTACAATTTTAGAAGAACGAAAAATATTGAAACCTTTATCGAGTATCGTACCGATAAAAGCAAGTGGAATTCCCACATAATAATCCACTTTTCGCATCATATCTACATTCATAATCTATCCTATTGTTTTAGTTTTTTTAGTCACGCCATTGATCCAGAAGTATGCTCCGGGAAGGGCGCTGATGATGAGTAATATCCCATAAAGGATAGAAATCGCCAAAATTTTGGTTTTATCTTCATACACAAGCATCAATATCCCAACCATAGCACCCTCGCGAATTCCCCATCCAGCAAGTGAAAGAGGGACAATCATGAGTAAAAATACAGGTGGAATAGCGATAAGAAAAGTCTGAAAATTCAGTTTCACATCGATGCTTAGTGCAATAGCGTAGATCGCCATAACGGTAAGCAAATGCACAGCCACAGAGATAGCAATATGCTTGAGTAAAACTTTTTTATCAGCGTATAAAGTATTGAGTCTGTTTGCAAGTCTGTGAAAAAGGTTTAAAAATTTATAGTTTTGTAAAAAAGCTATTTTGTTGAGAAAAAAGAGCAAAGAAAAACCGACAATCCCAGAAAAAGAGATAAAAATAATAAGATAAGAAAAATCTGCTTGAAATGTTCCGAAGAAGAAGATACTTGAAATCAGGTTCAGTACCAAAAGTCCTACAAGTCCGACGACTCTATCAACAAAAACTCCGTAAAAAGCCTCTTTTTTTTCATATCCGCGTGCTGTGAGATCCAAAACACGAACAGCATCTCCGCCGATACTGCTTGGCAAGACTTGATTGAAAAAACTGCCTTTGAAATAACTTTGGACATAAAATGAGAGAGGTTCGTTAAAGACCAAGAGTTTACTGATAGCTCTCCAACGGTAAGCGGCAAGATAAGTACTTCCAAGCTGAAGTATAAGCGCAGCTAAAATATCACCGCCATGGCTCTTTGCAAGAACTTCCATAAGGGCGTAAAAATCTATATATTGAAATAGATAGTAGAAAATTGCAGCGGTAATAAGCAGCTTTAAAATATTTTTCATTAACAACCAAAATCTAAAATAAGGAGATATTTTATCTAAAAAACTGTTAATTATTATGGATTGGATCTGTAAGACGGTAGATATAAAAGGTTTTTGTCGTGTTACGTCCGCTTTGCACTGTAAGTGTGTTGAGCAGTTCAACACTTTTATATATAGTTTTTAGATAACTCAGATCCTCTGCATCTCTTGCTAAAAAAAGTCCATTTTTAAGATAATCTTTTTTTCTCCACATATCATATTGGCTGTATCTCGTTGGGTATGCAACATCGCTCTCAGGGTGATTTGGAAGATAATATTTCAAATAAGCTGTCATCGTGAGGTGGTCGCTGTAAAAGCTGTCTCCCTCTTGTGCGTATGTTGCCAAAAGTTGCACCGCTTCTTTATTTCCATACATTCTTTCTTGAATATATGGAAGATAAAATAAAAATGCGATTCTCGCCGCGATGGTTAATAAAAGAGCAATGCCAAGTCCCAAAATAAATGTTTTTTTGAGTTCATATTTTGTGATAATTATGGATAAAAGAACGGTTGCACCGATGTATGCAGGCGCTGTATAATTGAGCATCATTCGAGAATAAAAACTTTTATAGAAGAAAAAAAGTAAGGTTACTACGACACTAATAGCGATAAAAAAGAGTTTGTTATCTTTAATAAAAAGTTTTTCTTTAATTAAAAAGAAAAAAAGCAAAGCTGTAAATACAGGAGAAAAAATTCCAAATTGCCCACTGAAAAACTCAAAAAAGAGATGCGGATAAAGCCTTCCATCTTCACTCGAACCATGATGAAGTTGAAACATAAAACTGATCCAGTCATGCTGATAATTCCAAAAGATCATCGGCGAAGCTACAATAAGAGAGATAAATATAGTGACGTACATGTATGGATGTAAAAACAGATCACGTCGTTTTAAAATGATAAATAAAACAACACCAGCAATATATAAAACCGCCGTATATTTACTTAGCATCATGAGTCCTAAAAAAAGCCCTGTAAGTGCAAAATCTTTTTTCTCACCTATAAAAATTGCTCGGTAAGTGTAGTATAAAGAGATACTCCAAAAAAGTGAGAGCGGAGAATCGGGCGTAGTGATGATAAATCCAGCATTCGTGAGTGCGACAGATAAAAAGATCAAAACACTATTGAGAGCTGTTTTTTCATCAGAGATGAGTTTGGTGAGTTTGAAGATATACAGGGCAGAAATACTCATGCTAAAAACATTTACAAGGCGTACTCCCCATTCATTTTGGGAGATAAAATTACTTAAATATATCATAAAGGCAATCATCGGAGGATGGTCATAATATCCCATCTGAAGATGCTTACTCCACATCCAATAATATGCTTCATCGCCATGTAAAGGTAAAAAAGCATTATATATCGTGCTGAAAATTGCTAAGAAAAGTATCAGAAGATAAGCTGAAGAAGTTGGATTTTTGTATAAAGTTTTGAGCATATTTTTTTATTCCATAGATGGTTAAATTTTTGAAATTATACTTAAAAATCGGTTGATTAATAAATCTGCTAAGTAAGTTTGTGGTATCATAAGTCAAAAAAAAACACTTAACAAGACTGCAGAGACTCAATGATCAAAATTATTCTATTTATTACTTTTCTTATAACATCTGTGTATGGCGCAAGCGGTGAAATCCCGACCATAAATCTTTCACTCTCCGCACCAGACACTCCCCAACAGCTTGTAAGCTCACTGAATGTTTTGGTTGCTTTAACTATTCTCTTTTTGGCTCCGAGTCTTGTTCTTGTTATGACCACTTTTACAAGATTTGTCATCGTTTTTGGTTTTTTACGTCAAGCGCTTGGAACACAACAAGTTCCACCGACTCAGTTGATGGTTATGCTTGCTATGATTCTTACTTATTTTGTGATGGAACCGATAGGTCAGCAGTCATATAACGAAGGCATAAAGCCTTATATCGCAAAACAGATAAGTTATGAAGAGGCTTTTGATAAATCAACAAAGCCCTTTAAAAGTTTTATGATTCGCAATACCAGAGAAAAAGATTTAGCTCTTTTTGTGCGTATTCGCCATTTGGAAAATCCTAAAAATATTGATGCCGTCCCTTTGTCTGTCGTGATTCCTGCCTTTGTTATCAGTGAACTTAAAACATCATTTGAGATAGGTTTTTTGATCTTCTTACCATTTTTGATTATCGATATGGTTGTTGCCTCCATCCTTATGTCAATGGGTATGATGATGTTACCTCCTGTAATGATTTCTTTGCCCTTTAAGATACTTGTCTTTGTTCTTATAGATGGATGGAATCTTTTAATTGGCAATCTCATAGCCAGTGTAAAATAGGAGAAGTTTATTTGAATTGTAAGTACTTTGGTGAATGTGGAAGTTGTAGGAATTATGAAAACGGCTATGAGGCTCAGCTTCTTAAAAAGCTTGATCTTAACATTGAGCGTTTTGTTGATCTTTACACCCGAGAATTTGATATCTGTAGATCGCCAGAGAACGGCTATAGAGCAAGAGCAGAGTTTAAAATCTGGCATATTGGTGATGTTATTCATTATGCTATGAATGCCCTAGAACATAAGGGCGCAGTAATCATTGAAGAGTGCCCTCAGGTCAATGAGCATATTTTTGCATTGATGCCAAAACTTTTAAAAGAGATAGATGAAGCTCAGATTGGTCATAAGCTTTTTGGTGCGGATTTTCTCTCTTCATCAAGCGGAGAGATCGCAGTTTCGCTTTTGTATCACAAACAATTAGATGCTCTATGGGAAGAAAAAGCCAAAGAGATCGCGCAAAAACTTGGCATATCTATCATCGGAAGAAGCCGAAAACAAAAGCTTGTTGTGGGTCAGGATTATGTCACAGAAACCTTACATGTAAGAGATGTCGATTATAAGTTTATGCAGATTGAAAACAGTTTCACTCAGCCAAATCCAAGAGTCAATGAGCAGATGATAGCGTGGGCATTGGATCAGTTTGAAGATGCAAGCGGCGATTTACTTGAGCTTTACTGCGGAGCGGGTAATTTTACAATTCCTTTTGCTTCAAAGTTTGATAAAGTCTTAGCGACTGAGATATCCAAATCCTCTATAACTGCGGCAAAAAATAATATGGAATTAAACGATGTCGCAAATATCGAATTTGTCAGAATGAGTGCAGAGGAGTTTGTTCAAGCGCTTGATGGTGTGCGAGAGTTTCGCCGTATGGGAGAGATAGATATCAGCTCTTATACGCTTAAAAATATCTTTGTAGATCCTCCGCGTGCAGGAATGGACGCCGAGTCTTGTGCGTTTGTGGCACGTCATGAAACTATTCTTTATATTTCTTGTAATCCTGAAACTTTGCATAGAGATTTAGAACTTTTAACACAAACGCATAAAATAGAGAAAATGGCCCTTTTTGACCAGTTTCCCTATACAAAACATGTAGAGATGGGCGTGAAATTAGTTAGACTATAGGTTCTTGATTTATAGTTTTAAAAAATAGCATCTCCTGCTCTCTGAGCAGACGTATCATATTGATCGAACCGCTCACACCCGTAGGATCTCCAGCTGTGAGAATATAACTCTTTTTCAAATTTAAAATCCCACTTTCTAAACCCTTATTTATAACTCTGCTTAAAGACTGTCCAAGCGAACCTTTTTCTACAAAAAATACAGGTATAACACCCCAAGAGAGTGTTAACTGAGATCTTCTGATCTCATCATGAGTAATAGCATAGATTGGCATACTAGGACGATATTTTGCCAGCTTTCTTGCAGAACTGCCAGAGTTTGTCAAAGAGAGGATTCCGCTTACATGTAAGTCTCGACCCAGTCTGACAGCGGATTCGTCTATGGCATTTGTGACATCATCTTTGTATATGTGCGAAAAATTGTAATAAGGATAGAGTTTTTCGGTCTGAGCAATAGTCTCAAACATTGTTTTAACAGCGAGAACAGGATACTCTCCAACAGCACTCTCTTCTGAGAGCATCACAGCATCTGTACCATCAAGCACAGCATTGGCAATATCGCTTATCTCTGCACGCGTCGCTCTTGGCGAATTTGTCATAGAAAGAAGCATTTGTGTGGCGGTGATAACGGGTTTTGAAGCGGCATTTGCTTTTTGGATCAGCATCTTTTGGATATTTGGAACTTCGTAGTAGGGCACTTCGATACCAAGATCACCACGTGCGACCATAATGCCATCAGAGACTTCCAAAATAGCGTCTATATTTTCAACCGCATCAAACTTCTCTATTTTTGCGATAAGCATCTGTTTTCCGCCAAGATCTTTGACGATCATTCTGGCTTTGAGCATATCTTGTTCGTTTTGCACAAAAGAGATCGCCATAAAATCAACACCGTTTTGAACACCCCACTGCATATCATTTTTGTCTTTTTGTGTAAGAATATCTACGTCCAATCTTGTGTTTGGAAAGTTGATCCCTTTTTTTGATGAGAGAATACCATCATTTTCGACAAGAACGCTCACGGCATCTTCGTTACATGTGAGCACTTTTGTGCGGATAATACCATCATAAAGATAGATATAATCATCTACATGTAAGCGCGAAAGTATCTCAGGATAGTTGATACTGACTTCATAGCTATTTTCATCTTTTCGTCTGCCGATGATATCTTTTTTGCAAAACGTAACTATGTCATTTTCTTTGAGTTCAAAGCTCTCTTGCAATTCGCCGATGCGTATCTTAGGACCGCTAATATCTTGTAAAACGCCCACAATAAGGCCAGTTTGTTTTGAAGCTTCTCGTATGTTTTTTAAGATTTGTGAGTGGTATGCATAAGTTCCATGGCTGAAGTTAAGTCTAAAAACATTGACTCCAGCATGGATAAGTTCAGTGATTTTTTGCAAACTCTCAGACGCAGGTCCGAGGGTAGCTATGATCTTAGTGCGTTTTTTCAAACTAGTTGTTACCTACAAAGACACACATATCGACAAGGCGGCTTGAGTAGCCCCATTCGTTGTCATACCATGCAAGCACTTTTACAGTTTTACCACCGACAACACTTGTCATATCTGGAATGTAAGTCGAGCTATAAGTTGAGCCTATAAAGTCACTAGAAACTCTTTTGTCAGTGTCTATTTCGATAAGACCTGCAAAATTTGTCTCAGAAGCTTTAGTAAATGCCGCATTCACTTCTTCAACCGTTACATCTTTTTTAAGATTGACTGTCAAATCCACAACTGAAACATCAGGTGTTGGAACACGCATTGCATAACCGTTGAGTTTGCCTTTAAGCTGAGGCATTACTAAGCCGATCGCTTTTGCTGCGCCCGTTGTTGTTGGGATCATATTGATCGCAGCGGCACGTGCGCGACGTACATCACTGCTGTGTTTTACATCCAAAATGTTTTGATCGTTTGTGTATGAGTGGATCGTAGTCATAAGACCATTTTCGATTCCAAACGCATCATCAAGCACTTTACAAATTGGTCCTAAACAGTTTGTTGTACAGCTTGCATTTGAGATGATTGCCTCACCTTTGTACGAGTCTGTATTGATATTTAAAACATAAGTCGGAGTATCATCTTTTGCCGGAGCGCTCATTACTACTTTTTTAACTCCGTCTTTAAGATACGCTTTCGCTTTTTCAGTTGTCAAAAATGCACCAGTACACTCGATAACTACCTCTGCGCCAGCTTGTCCAAAATCTAGCTCTTTTGGATCTCTTGTAGAAAATAGTGCCACTTTTTTACCATCGATCATAATTGTTTTGTCATCGATTATTTTTGCATCTATACCTGTGTGTACACTGTCATATTTAAAAAGGTATTCAAGCATTTTTGGCTCAGCTGTTGTGTTAATTGCTACTAACTCTATATCATCTCTCTTTGCGATGATCTTTGCTACTATGATGCCTATGCGTCCTGTTCCGTTGATTGCTGCTTTAATTGCCATGACTATCCTTTTTATTTGTTTACTACTTTACCCGTATTTTATAACAATTCCATAACATTCAAAATAAATTTGTATCATTTTAAACAGTTTTGAGCCTACAGTGAGGCTAATTTGGTATAATCTCTTACATAATTTTTTAGGATTTCATAGAAATCTTTCACAGACGAGGCAACGATGTATATTTATATAGGTTCTTTTATTGTAATTACGGCTCTTATGCTTTATGTCATGCGTCCAAAAGTCACGACGATAGTACAAACTAAGAGGGAAAAAAGAGAAGAGATAGTTGATGGCTATAAAAAGCAATTAAGAGAAACCCTGGAAGTCATTCAAGATAATGATGAAAAAACTGCAAAAAAGGTTGCTTTGTTAAAGAAGTTTAGTGATGAACTGGCATCAAATATTTTCTTTGATGGCAATGAGATTCATGAGATCATTTTGGAACTTTCAAAAGAGAACTAAAAATGCCAGCAGTCATGGAGCTGACAGATAAAAATTACACATCGTTTATAGAAAAAATAGATGCGGTCGTTTTTATCGACTTTTATAGCAACTCTTTATCGGCTTCCTAGACTTTTATTTTAAAGGCATTAAGGCATAACCCTGATTTTGATACTTTATGAGATCTATATAGCTGTTTTTAGAAATTTTCATAAAAGGCAAAACATCTTTTTGATCAATCTTGTAATGGCTAAGCGCAATGGCACATGCAATAATTTTGACACCTTTTTTAGAGATTCTTTCCATTGTTTTTTGAGCATTATTTATGTGAGCAACATCTTCTATCTCTATCATGTCAGCATAGTTTTTAGAAGCCGCCTTTATACACTCACCATGAATAGTTAATACGAAATTTACTTTATCTTTATCTTCTTTAATCATATCCATAGTTTTTTCTATAAGCATCATACGCGAGTCTATATAACTAGCATCTTTGGAACTACAGTCAAAGATGGCTTTTAACTCTTGCGCTTGAGCCGTTGCATACAATGTAAATATTGTTAAGAATATAGTTCTTAACATTTGATTATTCTCCCAAAGAAAACACATTTGACAATGTATTTATATAGTTAAAGTATCCTGTAATCGCCACTGCTTCTACTAGTTGTACATCACTGAATCCCAACTCTTTTAATGCGTCAATCTCTTTTTTTAGGATTTTATAATTATCTTTTTGTGAAGCTCTGATACAAAACTGAAGGAGTTTTTTTTCTGCATCTGATGTCTTAATAGAGTCAATTCCCTGCAAGATTTCTTCTATTTGTTCATCGCTCAAACCAAGCATCTTCGCAATACTTTTATGTACATCAACACACATTTTACAGCCATTTTCTTTTGAAATCAAAAGTGCTATTGCTTCTTTGATGTGATAAGAAAGTGTTGTTTCATCAATCAGGTATTTTTGTATCATACCGTCCGTAGCAAAGTAGATTTTTTCATCAATTGCCAAAAGTTTAAATATCTCTCCAAGCTTCCCTGTTTTCTCTAAAATCGGTTTTGCTTTTTCTTGAATTGCAGGTGTCATATCCTCAAATTCTGGTAAACTAATATGTGCCATTTTATATCCTTTAATGTTATTGTGAAAATGTCAAGTTGAACTTAACGATAATATTATAGGGTACAATTCTTACACAAAAATAAAGAAAAGAGTTTGAAATATAAGATGTCAAATTTAAATATAATATACGAATATAGCGAAGTAACAAACGAAACTATAAAACAAAATATTATAGATACTCCAAAACTTCATAAATATTTTAAACTTGATTGGGATGTTTTAAAGTCACAGCAGTATTGCGGGATACTGAATTTTGAAAATCAAGATTTTTATCTGCTTCCAAAAATAATCAATAAAGATGATGAGAGTAATTTAGATATTTTTATTTACATGTTGATGTACGCTTATGATATCAAGTTGGAAAATGAAGATATTGCATCTTGTAAAAATGAAAAGCACACAATCTTGGAAGTTTTCATACAGCTTTTTGCACAAAGGTTGTTTAAAGAGTTCGGGCGAGGCGTGTATAAAGAGTATGTGACTCAGCAAGATAACTTGACAACGCTACGAGGTAAATATCTCATAAATGAAAATCTCAAAACCAACTTCATAAAAAACAAAATTTACTGCGAATATG
>JBBRBK010000008.1:0-47004 GCA_038205935.1 Campylobacterales bacterium | reverse complement strand
CGAGATAAGCTGCAGAATTAAATGCATCATATTCATCACTTTTTAAATTTATTGGCACCTGAGAGTGTGTGCTTTGCTTTAACTCTTTGAGTTGGTTTAGCATAGCAAAAAAGCCCGCATCATCTAACTTAGGAATACTTTGAAGCACTTTTGCAAAGGGAATATAGAGTTCTTTTAGGGCATCAACAGTTTGAGCTGAGGCACGCAGTTCTATATCTCTTATAATATTTTTGAGTGAATGAAAAGTTGTTGAAAGATGCATAAACTCCAAGTTTAACTGTTCAAGATAAAGTCTGTTTCGTTTATCTGTTGCACTTTCAAAAGCACTGTTTACCGCAATGGCATGGACACCGACAACTCCGCTTGAAAACTTGACTACATCGGCATCTTTGGTGTCTTGTGCTCCAAAGAGTGAAGAAATATTTCCAAGTGATGCAAAAACATTCTCAAATCTTTCCCTTTCACTTGAAAGCAGGGAATCAGAAAGCTTTCTTGGAAAAAGTAATTCACTCACGGCAGTCGCACAGAGTATTCCCACCATAACTTCTGAAAAGCGCGAAGTAGCGATCTGAAATATCTCCATCGGTTGCTCAATAACGGGAAGCGCTACGATACACAAAGTATATCCCGCCAAAACAAAGCCGTAAGACTGAAAATTTCTATACTTAACACCCGCTGCGGTAGTTATCCCAATCCAAATCGCAAAGAAGGCAATAAACCACTTAGGATCTTGTGCAAATGCTCCAATCATCAAAAGTGAAACTATAACACCTGCGACTGTGCCAAGAACACGATAATAGCTTTTAGAAAAAACAAGACCTGTTTGAGGTTGCATAACGATAAACGTCGTAAACATCGCTGTTCTTGGATCTGCTAATGTAAGAGTCATAGAAACGAACATCGCAAGTAAAGCGGCGATTGTCGCTTTTGCCATGTAGATTAGCGTCGGTGCATCTTTTGCTAGCCACTCTTCGAAGGTATTTTTTATAGCAATAGCGAAAGATTGGCTTGATGGCACGACTTTACTTAGATACATTTTTATCCTCATAACCGCCGCCAAGTGCCTTGATAAGGTGAACTTCCAATAAAGCTTTTGCATCATGCAAGTCAACTTCGTTTAATCCTGCTAGTGTCACTTCTCTTTGTGCTTGAAGGTATGGCAACTTATTTGTTAGTCCCGCGCTAAATTTTTGCTGAGCTATTTGTACATTTAACTCTTTGGCTTCTACTTCCTTCACATGTAAGGCTAATTCTGAGTCTAAAATCTTTGACTTTTTCAGCGTTGCGACCACTTCATTTGCGGCTTTTATAACGACATTGTTATAATCATTGACAGAACTGTTATAGTCACTCGTTTGTATAGAAAGATTTGCTTTTCGCTCTCCCCCATCAAAAAGAGGCAAAGAAAAAGCAACTCCTGAAGATGGAGCAAAAGAGCTGTATCCAAGGAATTTAGCCAAATCAAACGAGACAAAACCTATCATCGCTGATAAACTGATATTTGGGTAAAACTGAGCCTTTGCATTTTCTATATTTTGTCCCTTACTGAGCACAATATACTTTTGCACGGTGATATCTGCTCTATGAGCGATGAGATTTAAAACCACCTCCTTTGGCAAAGGAGCTTTAAAACTTTTTATATTTGGTGTTTTCCATTTATCTGCCACTGAGGGCATGAAGCCACCCAAAATTGCGATGCTCTCTTTTTTGCCTTCAATAGAGCGTTTAAGCGTTTGTATTTGTCTCTCTATCTGCGCGATTTCGGACTTTTTAGTGTTCAATAAACTCGCATCACTGAGTCCGCTTTTCAAGTTTTTATAGCAGATATTTTCCTCTTGCATCAGCAAAGTTTTTATTTCCAAAAGTACCTGAACTCTTTTTTCATCAAAATCCCAAGAAAGATATATCTCACAAATACTCGTTGAAAGTAAAAGTTTTATCTCCTCTATATAAGCTTTTTGAGCCATTGCACTGTATTTTGCCGACTGGATCTTAGAACCCCGTGAGTTCCAAAAATCAAAATCATAGTTTAAAGATAAACCTGTTTGATACAAACTTTCAGTTCCACCGCCCAAAGGTGGCGGAAAAATATAGTTTTCACTAAAACGCTCACGTGAAAGTCCTGCATTTGCTGAAACTCTCGGTAAATTTCCAGCTTTTGTTGATGCGATGATACTGTTTGCCTGAGCATATTTTGCTTCTATACTTTTGATACTCGGTGAGTCTTTGAGTGTAAAAGCTATGATCTTATCAAGCTGTGCATCACCATAATCTTTGTACCAATCGGCTTTTAGTTTTGCGACATCAGAGATTGCACCGTTTTTTGCAATATCATCTTTGATATCGAGTTTTTGAAGAGGCTTTTGTGTATCTATTTTAGGAACACATGCGCTAAAAAACAAAAGAGGTAACAACAATAAAAAAGGTAATTTAAGACTCATTTTCCACCTATAAAATTTCGAAATTATATTTGTTTTAAAACTCTTATACCATACATATAAACACATAATAAGTTGCATTATTTGCTAGAAAAGTTGACAATTATTGCTATAATTGTATTTATGAAAAAAGATATAGCAAGAAACAGAACAAAGATTACAAATGATTTGATGCATTACATCTATGAGAATATCGATTCGCAAATCAACTTAGACACACTGAGCCAAGATTTTCATATTTCAAAATTTCACATGCACCGTATTTTCAAACAAGAATTTGACTCTAATATCTATGAAACCATCGTCTCTATACGGCTTCAAAAAGCTTCCAATCTTCTTATCACAAATAAAAACTCTACTATATCTAAAATATCCTCCATCTGTGGATACAGCGCACAAACATCTTTTATACGAGCGTTTGGTGCGAGATTTGGGATGAGTCCAAAGAAGTGGAGAAAAGGGGGATATATGGAGTATTCAAATCAGATTCTCCAAGAACTTCCAAAGAGTTTAACCTCAGATATCCAGTACACTAAACTCTCACCTGTGATAAAAAAAATGCCCGCATTTGAAGTTTATTATATCCGTCATCACGGCTATGATGAGAGCATAAAAAAGTGTTGGCAGCAGCTCCAAGCCCTTACTTTAAGCAAGGAGATCGAAGATTATACGCAAATCGCCATCTATCACGATAATCCCATTATCACACCACTCAAAGAGTGTAACTATGTCGCATGTCTCAGAGTTGATGATAAGACAAAATCCGATAATATCAACCTACCCTCATTTGAAGTACATGCGGGAGTCTACGCTGAATTTAGCGCGCAAGGTTATCATGATGATATCTTAAAACTAATGCAGCAAATCTATCATGAATGGCTTCCAACAAGCGGTTTTGAGACAACAAACAAGCCTCCCTATGCCATCTATGAAGAGAACAATTTTTTAAACGAGAAAGGTTTTTTCTCTCTGAAATATTATGTTCCTATTATTCTTGTGTAATTACGGTTTATCTATCATATATCCCATCCCGCGGACATTGATGATGACATCTTCGTGAAGTGATTTTTTTAGGCGGTTGATCTCTGCTCGGATCGTTGCATTATCTACGATATTTTCATCCCAGACGTAGAGTGAAAACTGCTCAAAATCTACGACTCTTCCACGGTTACGTGCAAGCAGATCTATGATCTGAGATTGTCTTTTTGTAAGAACTTGTGACTCTCCTTGGAAGATAAGCGTATTGTGTTCTTGATCGTAACTGTAGTTTTTTGACAAACGCAAATGTACTCGCGGCACCTCATTTGAAAGTTTGATCCTGTCAAGACGAAGAGCGAGTTCTTTGAGATGAAACGGTTTTTTCAGATAATCATAGCATCCCAAATTATACGCACGTGATATATCCTCGATATCTACTAATGCACTAATATAGATAGTGGGCGCGTGAATTTTTAGCTCATGAAGACGCTCCAAAAAAGTCAGTCCATCCAAGCCTGGAACATTAATATCAAGAATAAGAAGATCATAACTCCGACTTTTTATATTATCAAAAGCCTTGAGTCCGTCAAAAAAAGTATCAACGCTATGCCCCTCGGACTCTAAAAACTCTTGGATCGATTCATTTAACATCACCTCATCTTCTAAAAGCAAGATCTTCATTATTCACCCATCATCTTAAATTTATATGTAAAAGTTGTTCGCTCATCTTGTGACTCTAAAGATATCAAAACACCTTCCTCTTTACATATGCTGTTTACGAGCTGTAAACCAATCCCAAAACCTTCTCGAGACTGATTTTCTCTATAATAAGCATCAAATATTTTATCCGTATTTTGAATCGTTTTTGATCTGCTTCCCATTGAAAGTTCTATAAAAGTTCCATCTTCTTTAAGGCTTACATGTACACTCTCATCTGCGAGAGTGTATTTGATTGCATTGGTAATTGTATTGTCTATGATCCGTTGGAGTTTTGTTTCATTAAAGTAGATATATCTTCCTTTTAACTCAGTATGATAGAGAAACTTGACCTTTGAAAGCTCCGCAACCTCTGCAAAAAAATCAAGTCTTGAAACTAAAAAAAGATCCAAATCAATGGCCATTTTTGGATACTCCACTTGATCTTTTTTTACAAGATAACTCAAATCATCATAAATATTAAAGATATTTTTAGCCGCCGCTTCTATTTTTGAGAGTTGTCTATCTTTTTGATTTTTCATCACAAAAAGTTCTATGCTTGTGAGTATGACACTCAAAGGGGTATTTGTCTCATGAACCGTGTAGCGTAAGAACTCTTTTTGTGCTTGGAGTATCTCATCTTTTTGCGCTTTTTCTATCAACAGCGTTTCGTTGATACGCTTGAGATCACCTGCTTTTGCTCTTACTTTATCTTCAAGACTTACATTAAGTTCTTTAAGCGTTTCCTTTTGTTCACGAATAGTATCGAGCATCTCATTGATATGCCAAACCATCTGTTTAAAATCTTCAAAAAATAGTGTTTTTTCATCTATAACTCTATCATTATGGGCAGCATCTTTAAAAAAGGTTAAGAACTTTTCAATATCTCTTTGTAAAAAAGCGTTAAATATCTTAAAAAATCCAAGTGCAATTCCAAAGAGAATAAAAGAGAGTGTGACGATGGCCAAAATGGTTTTGATCAAAACTGATTTGAGAATTGCCTCTTTATGCTCTATAATTTTCGCATCAGAAAGATTGCTACTTTGCACCAAATGGCTATTGGCCAAAGATTTTTCATAATCGTGGTACATATCCGAAACTAGTAAAACTACAAAAAGCATACTAAATAAAAAGATAATAACTATCGTAATAATATTCGCTTTTTTAATGCTCATAGTTTTAAAAAAAAGTTTCATTTTCATAGTGCGATTATGACACAAAATAGACTTGTTGTAAAACTTTGACTATAATTGCAAAAATAAAATAATTAAAGGCAAAACAATGGCACTATTTGGAAAAGACTTAAAAAAATACGAAATCAATGAAACTGAATTAGCAAAAGCGCAATGGGCGAAAATGACTACAAGCAAAGGTGTATTATGGATCAAACTTTATCCTGAAGAAACTCCTATCACTGTTACAAACTTCGCTCATTTAGTAAGCGAAGGTTTTTACAACGGTCTTGATTTTCACCGTGTCATCCCAGGATTTATGGCTCAAGGCGGTTGTCCAACAGGAAGCGGAACAGGCGGACCAGGTTGGTCAATCCCTTGTGAAACAAAACTCAATACTCACAAACACGTAAAAGGTACACTTTCAATGGCACACGCTGGACCAAACACAGGTGGAAGCCAGTTTTTCATCTGTTTCGTTGCTTGTCCTCACCTTGATGGCGGACATACAGTTTTTGGAGGAATCGAGCAAGATGATGCAGAGAGTATGGCTGTTTTAGATTCTTTAAAGATGAAAGACAAAATCGAAACTGTTGAAATCTTAGAATCTAAATAATCGATTAGAACTATGTGCAACTGTTTTGAAGTAAAATTACAAGAGATCAATATACGGATCAGACATCTTCAACATGTGAGCGATGTTCACTCCTCTTGGAGTGATGTTGCTCTCAATCTTAAAGAAAACTCAGAGATCGGAGTTTCCGTACAATCTTCCTATAAAATCGAAAATAGTTCAAATCCTCTACAAGAGATAAAAAATAACACTTTTTTTATCCCTTTCTCGTATTGCCCTTTTTGTGGAGAAACTCTTTTGGTGGAAGAACCCGCCGCTGTTTTATCTGAACAAGAGATTGAAGATAAGGAAGCTTTCGCAACTTTTACACAACTTGAAGAAGATTTAGAAGAAAGATTTGGCAATATTACAGTCAAAAATCTAAGTGAAGCTTATGATATCTGTTACCTTTTCTTAGAACAAATCAATCTAGAATTTACCGTTACAAAGTTCAATGAAGAAAATAGAATGCTTATCCTTTATAAAGGTCATTTTGATGACCATTCCATCGAGATCTTCCTTGAAGCTGATGAAGATGAGGAAAATATTTATACAGTAACAGTTTTTTAAAAAGGTTAAAAATTTAAATGCTAGTACATATTTGCTGCTCTGTTGACAGCCACTTTTTTTTAGAAAAACTCCAAAATGACTTTCCCGAAGAAAAACTCACAGGCTTTTTTTATGATCCAAATATCCATCCCTACTCTGAATACCAACTCCGTTATCTTGATGTGCAACGTTCTTGTAAAAAACTCGGCATCGATCTTTTAGAAGGCGAGTATGACTTTGAAGCTTGGATGATTGCTGTTCGTGGCTTAGAAAATGAGCCTGAAAAAGGCAAACGCTGTGAAGTCTGTTTTGACAAGCGCTTTGATGTCAGTGCGCATAAAGCCTTAGAACTTGGCGAGAAAAAGATGACGACTACCTTGCTTGTTAGTCCCCTCAAATCTCAAGAACAGCTTAAACGTGTAGGCGATGAGTTTTACAAAAAAAACGGCGTTGAATTTATTGCCGTGGATTATAGAAGCGGCGGCGGAACGAATGACCAAAGTCGTGTAACCAAAGAGGAACAGCTATACCGTCAAGATTATTGTGGCTGTATTTTCGGGTTAACAATGCAAAGAGAGTCTCAAGACAAACTGATGGACGAGATGTTTTCTCCAATCTCTGGAACTATCATGCCAGCTTCCATAGAAGAGCGCCTGCAGCTTTACAAAAGAAGAATGCAGCTTGAAGATGAGGGCACAGAGTATAAGATAGTCAAACATAAATTTTTAAACTACAGACAGCTTACATGTAAGCTCTCTCAAGGCAAAAAAAACTCCATTCCTGCGTATGCACTTTCTTACTCAACACTTCCGAGAAAACGTGCTGAGGGAAGGATAGAATTTGAGATCGAAGGGATACATTTTTTCAATCGTGATGAGATCCGTTTTCTTACTTTGGCAAAGTTTAACGAGCTTACATATAAGGATTTTTCATCTCTACCTGAACTTATTTACAACCCTTTATCCTTCAAAGATGAGCTCGATTTACGCTATAAAATCACACAAAATATCTATGATCTCACCCCAATTATTGTCGTTGAAAGCATCACAAACGAGAAACTCTCTTTAACACTTGAAGCAAAAACTTATGAAGATACCAAAGAGATTTTAGTAGAGTTATCAGATGATAGAGTTTAAAACTTTTGAAAACGGATTTGCTTATATTGAAGTCACAAACAGCGTTGCAAGCGCAAAGATTGCACTTCAAGGAGCGCATGTTTTTGAGTATAAAAGAGAAAACAAAAACGAACTTTTATGGCTGAGTTCACTTGCACTGTTTGAAGAAAATAAACCTATCCGCGGTGGAATTCCTATCTGCTGGCCTTGGTTTGGGCCCCATTGTGAACCTTCCCTTCCTCAACACGGTTTTGCAAGAATCAGCCGTTTTACCTTTGTCTCTTGTGATGAAAAAGATGAGGCAACAAGCATAGTGACACTCAAACTCACAGACTCTCCAAAAACTAGAATTCTTTGGGATTTTAGTTTTGAACTTCTTGTCACTATTACCATCTCAAAAGAGTTACATGTAAGCCTTAAAACAACCAATACCGATACAAAAGAGTTCAAGATTACTCAGGCACTTCATAGCTATTTTAGCGTTAAAAATATTTCAAATGTTGAAGTTTTTGGTGTTAAAAACTGCACCTATTTTGATCAACTCAGCAAAACTATGGAAGTTCAAAAAGATGACTTACATGTAGATCAGGAGATTGACAGAATTTATACTCATTTGAATAAAAACATTATATTAAAAGAAAAAAATCGCGCTATTTTCCTACAAAACAGCAATTCAAACTCCCTTGTCATTTGGAATCCTTGGAGCGAAAAAGCCAAATTTATCAAGGACATGCAAGATTATGAGTACAAAAATATGTTGTGTATTGAGAGTGCAAATGTACTTGATGACTCAAAAATCCTCCAAGCAAATTGCTCAACGACTCTGGGTTTAAAACTTTCTAATATCTCATATTAACCTTTATTTTGGTAAAATATCCGACTTAATATAATATAAGGTTTTAATAAATGATGGATGTTATAGAGATTCAAGAAATTATCCCACACCGCTTTCCATTTTTGCTTGTTGACAGAGTTACTGAGGTCACAAATGGCGAAAGTTTAATAGGCTACAAAAATATAACTATTGGAGAACAAGTTTTTCAAGGACACTTTCCAGGACACCCAATTTATCCAGGCGTTATGATTTTAGAAGGCCTTGCACAAGCTGGCGGGATTTTAGCGTTTAAAAGTATGGATATGACAAAAGAACAAGCAGCCCAAAAAGTCGTTTATTTTATGAGCATCGACAATGCAAAATTCCGCGCTCCAGTTCGCCCAGGTGATCGTTTAGAGTACAGAGTCACTGTCATCAAAAACAAAGGTGCTATCTGGATACTCGATGGCAAAGCATATGTTGATGACAAGATAGTCGCACAAGCTGAGCTCAAAGCAATGGTTGTAGACAAATAATGAATAAAATATCTAACTTAGCTATTATTGAAGATGGTGCTGTTATTGGAACAAATGTAGAGATCGGAGCGTATTGTTTCATCTCTGCTGGAGCGACCATCGGTGATGGCACGATCATTGATCAAGGAAGCTGTATCTACGGCAAGACAACGCTTGGCAAAAACAACCATGTATTTTCTCATTCCGTCCTTGGATCAGTTCCTCAGGATTTGAAGTTTGGCGGCGAAGATGTAGAGCTCATCATCGGTGATAATAACAAGATAAGAGAATTTACACTTTTCAATCCAGGAACAAAAGGTGGCGGCGGAAGAACAATCATCGGCAACCACAATCTTTTTATGGGTTATGTACATATTGGTCATGATGTTATCATCGGCAATCACTGCATTTTAGCAAATGCCGCAACGCTTGCTGGACATGTGGAAATGGGTGATTATGTCGTTATCGGTGGAATGACTCCTATCCATCAGTTTGTACATATCGGTGACTTTGCTATGGTCGCAGGTGCGAGTGCTCTTGCTCAGGATATCCCGCCGTTTTGTATGGCAGAGGGAAATCGTGCGAGCATCAGAGGGCTTAATCTCACAGGTCTTAGACGTCATATGGAAAGAGGCGATATTGATGATCTTAAATCAGCGTATCGTGATCTTTTTGAATCAGGACAGCCACTCAAAGATGTTGCAAACAGTCTTTTAGAAACAAGCCAAAACCATCTTGTACAACAAATTTGTAATTTTATTATTAAAACAAAACGCGGTATTCCGTTTGAGAGGAAAATATAATGATTCATAGACACTGTAGCTTTTGCGAGGCAAAAGAGAGTGATGAAAATCCATTAATCGCCGGGAACGGTGTTTATATCTGTAAAAACTGTGTTTTTTCTGCTTATAAGATTATGTTTGGCGACGAGCATGAGAGTAAAGAAAATAGTAAAAAATTAGTTGAAGCCGTTGGCGAACTGATGACTCCAAAAGAGCTTGATAACTTTTTAGGCCAATATATCATCGGTCAAGAGCGTGCAAGAAAACTTTTAAGTGTTGCTGTTTATAACCACTACAAAAGAATTTTTAAAACACACAATGTAGAAGATGATGATACTGAAATCGCTAAATCAAATGTCTTGCTCATCGGTCCAACAGGAAGCGGAAAGACTCTTTTAGCTCAAACGATTGCACGTGTTTTAAATGTTCCTATCGCTATCTCAGATGCGACAAGTTTAACAGAAGCGGGATATGTAGGTGAAGATGTTGAAAACATCCTTACTCGCTTACTTCAGGCAGCTGATGGCGATATCGAGCGCGCTCAACAGGGAATCGTCTTTATCGATGAAGTCGATAAAATCTCCCGTATGAGTGAAAACCGCTCAATCACAAGAGATGTTTCAGGAGAAGGGGTACAACAAGCACTTCTAAAAATAATCGAAGGTTCTATGGTAAATATTCCGCCAAAAGGTGGACGTAAACATCCAAATCAAGAGTTTACACAAATCGATACCTCTGGAATTCTTTTTATCTGTGGCGGGGCTTTTGATGGTCTTGAAGAGATACTCAAGAAAAAACAAGGCGAAAATGTTCTTGGGTTTGGACATGACAAGAAAAGTAAAAAAGAGCGAAAACCGACTTTTGATATGGTTGAGCCAGAGGATTTAGTACATTATGGACTTATCCCTGAACTTATCGGGCGTTTGCCGATCATCGCATCTTTAAGCGAAATCAGCGAAGAGCAAATGGTAAGAATTTTAACAGAGCCAAAGAACTCTCTTGTCCGTCAATATAAAAAACTTTTCGCTATCGACAATGTTGAACTCAACTTTGAAGAAGATGCATTGTTAGCAATCGCTAAAAAATCAATAGATAGAAAAACAGGCGCGCGAGGTTTACGAGCTATTTTGGAAGAGAATATGATCGATATCATGTATGAACTTCCTGAATATAGCGGCTACGAAGTTATCGTCACAAAAGATGTAATCGACAATGGTGAAAAGCCTATTTACGTCAAAAAAACTGAGAAAAAAACAGCATAAGGCACATATACTATGATACTAAATAAATTAATTGGACTCTTTTCAAATGATCTCTCTATAGACCTCGGTACCGCAAATACTCTAGTAATTGCTAAAGGAAGAGGTATTATCATCAACGAGCCATCAGTCGTTGCTGTAAAAACAGAAAAATATGGTCAACAGAGGGTGCTTGCTGTCGGTCATGAAGCAAAAGAGATGGTCGGCAAAACTCCGGGCAACATCAAAGCGATTCGTCCGATGAGAGATGGTGTCATAGCAGACTTTGATATGACTGAAAAAATGATTAGAAAATTTATCGAAAAAGCGCATGGAAGAAAAAGCCTTATCAGCCCGCGTATCATTATTTGTGTTCCTTATGGTCTCACACAAGTTGAGCGTAAAGCTGTTCGTGAATCAGCATTAAGTGCCGGTGCACGCGAAGTTTTTCTTATTGAAGAGCCTATGGCTGCGGCAATCGGTGCAGGGATTGATATCCGTCAGCCTCAAGGAAACTTGGTTGTTGATATCGGTGGCGGTACTACTGAGATAGGTGTTGTCTCTCTTGGCGGTCTTGTTCTATCAAAATCTATCCGCGTTGCGGGCGATAAACTTGATAAAGCAATCGTGGATTACGTCAAAAGAAAATACAATCTTCTTATCGGTGAAAGAACTGCGGAAGTTATAAAAATTGCTATCGGAACTGCGATGCCTCTTGAAGAAGAGTTGACCATAGTAGTTAACGGCCGTGATCAGGTTGAAGGACTTCTGAGTTCTATCGAACTGACAAGTGAAGATGCAAGAGAAGCGATGCGCGAACCGCTTCGTGAAATCTCTGAAGCACTACGTGATGTTTTAGAGCAAATGCCACCAGACCTTGCTGGAGATATCGTAAATAACGGTATTATCCTTACAGGTGGTGGAGCATTAATCCGTCATCTTGATAAATTTTTATCAGATATCGTAAGAATACCTGTTTATGTAGCAGATGAGCCTCTTTTGGCCGTTGCTCGTGGAACAGGTCGTGCCCTAGAGGAGATAGATTTACTACAAGAACTTTTTGAGAATGAATAAGGGCTTACTTGTTTTTTTTACCATCTTTATAGTACTGCTTGGCGGTGCTATATATTATTCTGCGACCATACAGTCTCCATTTATATCACTTTCCAATGCCGTTCAAAACAGCTACTTCAACTCTATGAAATCCTTCTCCGATGGAATCGATGAACATTTTCATCAGCAACAACGCATACAAGAACTAACTCAAAAACTAGAGCACTATGATAGAGATCATCTTCTTATGCAACAACTCTCATCAGAACTCAATAGTATCTACAAAGAAAGTAATACAACTCTCAAAACAGATCCTACCATCCAACTTGTACGCACTGTTTCTTATGTAAAGTTTTCAGATATCAATAAACTTTGGCTTCAAATGAAAGATTTCAACTCCTCAAAAACCTATGGACTTGTATATAAGGATAGTGTTGCAGGGATTGCGGTATCATATGAAAATAGGCCAATTGCCCTCCTTAATGGAGATATGAAATGTACCTATGCGGTTTATATCGGAGAAAACAGTGCTCCTGGGATTGCCCGAGGAAATAATGATGGTACAATTATCGTGAACTTTATTCCCTCTTGGATGCCCATAAAAGTGGGAGATGAAGTTGTCTCATCAGGTCTAGATAAGCTTTTTTTCAAAGGGATGAAAGTTGGAAAAGTGACTGCGATTAAAGCATCTCAAGGATATCAAGTTGCTGTCATCTCTCCTTACTATAAATCAAAAGAACCAAGATATTTTTATCTTATTAAGGAGGTATTATGAAGTTTTTAGTTTTTTTATTTCTACTCATCACACAAATTGTTGCGCAAACGCAAACGACGCCATTGTCAATAGGTGCAGGTCCCTACTTTCAAACACAGCCATATAAAGGTGCAGATACAAAAGTAGTGCCCTCTCCAGTTGTATTTTTTGACAATAATCTTTTTTATGTCAGATGGACACGAGTCGGCGTTTATTTTTTGGGCGATAAAAAAGATGATTTTAGTTGGGCATTTTCACTGAGTGCTGAGCCGCAACCTCTGGGATATGCCTCAAAAGATTCATCTGCCCTTACTGGCATGAAAAACAAAGACAACAGCATTCAAGGTGGTCTTGGATTTGATATGCAGTATAAAGATACTTTTTTAAATGCTGTTTTATTTCAAGATCTTTTAAACAAAAGCAACTCATATATTGCCAGAGCAGAAGTCGGACAACATGTTAAACTCGAAAATTGGGATTTTTATCCAAGTGTCATGGCAACGTACCATGCAGCAAAATTCAATGATTACTATTACGGTGTTTCTTCAAGTGAAGCTACATTAAGCAGACCGGCATATTCTCCATCATCAAGTGTTGATCTCTCATTTGAAACTTACGCAAAATATACGTTCACTAAAGAATGGTCTACTCTACTCAACTTCCGCGCGGACTATTTAGGAAAATCAGAACAAGACTCTCCAATTGTCTGTGATAAGTATATGTTTAGCGGACTTATTTCTCTTATGTATAAGTGGGAAATTTAACAATAACCAACTTCTAACAACTTTACATGCAAAGAGCTCTCAATTTTCTTACATGTAAGGCTCTTACTTTCAAGAAAATCATCAAATTTTAAGTGCTTTTTTCGTATAATAAAAAAATTTTGTACAAACTTTTCTAAAGGTTAAAAATGCCAAAACGCACTGATATAAAAACTATACTTTTAATTGGATCAGGTCCGATCATCATCGGTCAAGCTTGTGAGTTTGATTACTCCGGAACACAAGCGGTCAAGACTCTTAAAGAGCTTGGATACAGAGTTATTCTTATCAACTCAAATCCGGCTACCATCATGACAGACCCTGAATTTGCAGACCGTACGTATATCGAACCAATCAAAGAAGATATCATTGCCGAGATAATCAGAAAAGAAAAAGTCGATGCTATCCTTCCTACAATGGGTGGACAAACAGCACTGAACGTTGCGATGAAGATGCATGAAAAAGGGATGCTAGAGGGAATTGAGTTCCTTGGAGCAAATCCTGAGGCAATTCATAAAGGTGAAGATAGACAAGCCTTTAAAGAAGCAATGCTAAAACTCGGTATGGACCTCCCATTTTCAAGATATGCTTACAATCTTGAAGAAGCGATGAGTGCGGCTGAAGAGATAGGTTTTCCAACGATTATCCGCGCTTCATTTACCCTTGCAGGTGGCGGAAGCGGTGTTGCTTATAATATCGATGAGTTCAAATTACTCGCAGCTCGCGGTCTTGCGGAATCTCCTGTCAATGAAATCTTAATAGAAGAGTCTCTTCTTGGCTGGAAAGAATATGAGATGGAAGTTATCCGTGACAAAGCGGACAACTGTATCATCGTATGTTCTATTGAAAACTTCGATCCTATGGGTGTTCACACGGGAGACAGCATCACTGTCGCTCCCGCTCTTACACTTACAGACAAAGAATATCAGCGTATGCGTGATGCCTCTTTTGCAATTTTACGCGAGATCGGTGTTGACACAGGCGGAAGTAATGTTCAGTTCTCGGTTGATCCAGAAACTGGACGTATGATCGTTATCGAGATGAATCCTCGTGTTTCTCGCTCATCTGCGCTTGCAAGTAAAGCTACGGGATATCCAATCGCAAAAGTCGCAACTCTTTTAGCTGTTGGCTTTACTCTTGATGAGATCGAAAATGACATTACAGGAACACCTGCGGCGTTTGAGCCGGTTATCGATTATATCGTGACAAAGATTCCTCGTTTTACTTTTGAAAAATTCCCAGAAGCTGAAAATACACTAAGCACAAGTATGAAATCAGTGGGCGAAGTTATGGCAATCGGGCGTACTTTTAAAGAGTCAGTTCAAAAAGCACTCTGTTCTTTAGAAACTGGTCTTAGCGGTTTTGATGAGCTTGATTGTGATGATGAAACGATGCTTCATGAGATCCGACGTCCAAATGCTGATCGTATTTTGTACGTTGCTGAGGGCTTTAGACGTGGGATGAGTGTAAATGATATCTTCAACGCATGTAAAATAGATCCTTGGTTTTTATGCCAACTTGAAGAGATTATCAACGCTGAAAAAACAATCACACTAGAAACTCTAAAAGATGAGAAAGCTTTAAGAAAACTCAAATCTGATGGTTTTGCAGATATGAAGATTGCTCAACTTATCGAGAAAAATTCTCAAGCTAAAGTCAGCGAAAACGATGTTTACGATGCAAGAAAAGCTCTTGATATCAACTTGGAATATAACGAAGTTGATACTTGTGCGGCTGAGTTCTTGGCTCTTACTCCATATTTGTATTCAACAACAAACATCACAAAACTTCCAGACGTCAAACCTCGCCAAAGTGATAGAAAAAAAGTGATGATCATCGGTGGTGGACCAAATAGAATCGGTCAAGGAATTGAGTTTGACTATTGTTGTGTCCACGCGGCATTTGCTCTAAAAGAGATGGATATTGAAACGATCATGTACAACTGTAATCCTGAAACAGTTTCAACAGATTATGATACTTCTGATGTTCTTTACTTTGAGCCTATCGATTTTGAACATGTACGTGCAGTGATCGAAAATGAGAAACCAGATGGCATCATCGTGCATTTTGGCGGTCAGACTCCTCTTAAACTTGCAAATGCCCTAACAAACATAGGTGCAAATATTTCTGGTACAACAGCCGCAGTTATCGACCTTGCAGAAGATAGAGAAAAATTCTCAGAGTTTGTTATCAAAAATAATCTCAAACAGCCAGAAAATGGTCTTGCCCGAACAAAAGAGGAATCTTACGTCATAGCTGAACGTCTTGGCTACCCTGTTTTAGTTCGCCCTTCTTATGTTCTTGGTGGACGTGGTATGCGCATTGTTTACAATGAAGATGAACTGAAAAAATATATGGATCTTGCAGTTTCTGTAAGCAATGATGCTCCAGTTCTAGTTGATAAATTTTTAGATCAGGCTATCGAGCTTGATGTTGATGCTATTTGTGATGGCGTAGATGTTTATATCGGTTCAGTGATGCAACACATCGAAGAAGCTGGAATCCACTCAGGAGACAGCGCTTGTTCATTGCCTCCAATGAATCTTAGTGACGAGCTTATCAGACTAGTAGAGGAACAAACGAAAACTATTGCTCTTGGACTTGGGGTGCATGGTCTTATGAATGTTCAATATGCAATCCATGAAGGTGAAATCTATCTTATCGAGGTCAATCCTCGTGCTTCTCGTACAGTTCCCTTTGTTTCTAAAGCGACAGGTATCCCATTGGCAAAAGTCGCAACCCGCGTTATGATGGGTGAAACACTTCGAAGTTCTTTAACGTATTACGATAAATATAATGTCGTCATGGAAGAAGATGGAATTTTAAAACCTCGTCTTAAAAACCATGTTGCAGTCAAAGAAGCGGTTTTCCCTTTCAACAAACTCTATGGCGCAGACTTAGTGCTAAGTCCTGAGATGAAATCTACGGGCGAAGTTATGGGTATCAGTAAAAACTTCGGTATCAGTTTTGCAAAAGCACAACTCGCAGCTGGAAATAACATCCCAACTTCAGGAACAGCATTTTTATCTTTTATAGATATGGATAAAAAACACGCTCCAGAGATCGCAAAAGGTCTTATAGATCACGGCTTTAAGCTTGTTGCGACTGGTGGAACAGCGAAGATTATCAATGATGCTGGTTTAGAGTGCGAAACAGTTCTAAAGATTTCAGAAGGTCGTCCAAATATTGAAGACCGTATGAAAAATGGAGAGATTCAATTGGCTATAAACACTTCAGATAATAACACATCAAAAAAAGATGCCATCGTTATCCGTCAAGAAGTCTTACGCCGTAATATCCCATATTTTACAACCCTAAGCGCGACTCGTGCAACAATAGAGGCTTTGGGTGAGATGAAAGATCCTGCTTGGAATGAGCCTCAAGCTTTACAGGATTTTTTAGCTTAAAATGTCAATTATTTTAGCACAGACAGATACAACTGTCGGTTTTTTATCTGCTGATGCTAAACTTCTCGAAGAGGTCAAATCACGACCTCTTGGAAAAGAATTTTTAAAAGTTTATCCATCTTTTGAGGCCTTTAAGGCAGATGGAAATAGAGTCCCGCAAAAATATAAAAGCTTCGTAAGAAGATCAGAAAAAACAACTTTTATAATCAAAAACAGAGCTTCAAGGATTGTCAAGAACAATCCCCATCTTCAAGTGTTACAAAAATATCCTTGGCTTTACTCAACTTCTGCAAATAAAAGCGGTCACGAGTTTGATAAAGATTTCTGCACACAAAAAAGCGATATAATTGTCGAGGATTGTAGAGGTTTTTATGAAACAACTCCATCTATCCTATATAAGATTAGTCACACAAATATAAAAAAAATTCGGTGACATATTCGCATAGTGCATCAACTAAAATTTTAAAGTTTAAAAAAGAGGATCTAACTGATGAAACATATAACTAGTCTCGCAAACTCCGTTGCACTCGGGAGTGCCGGCATTATCTTGATGAGCGTTCTTAGTGGATGTAGCCAAGAGGAGAAAAAAGAACAAAACAAATTTCTAGTCATCGAGCAACTCACAAATGGCAAATATGTCGTTGTTGAAGAGATGCCAACGGATGGACCAAGCCGCGCGATCATTCGCTCAAAAGATGTAAATGGCACAGTAACAGAGCGTATAATGAGCCAAGACGAGATGAAAAATGTTGCTTCTCAAGAGTATGACAAATATCAAAAAGGTGGCTCAGAACTCAACCACGAAGGTGGCAGTGAGGGAATGGGCATTGGAGGTACTATCCTTGCAGTTGCGGCGGGAAGTTTACTTGGTCATATGGTTGGAAATGCACTTATGGGCAACTCAAATTTTGCGAACAAAGCAAACAGTGTTAACCGCTCAGCTTATTCTCGTTCTGCTTCTGGTGGCGCGCCTAGTAGTTCTGGAAGTTCAGCTAAAAAAAGCTTTTTTGGCGGTAGCAGCAGTGGAAGTTCGAAGACATCTTCGGGCGGAATGTTTGGAGGCTGAAAATGGTAAATCTTAAATCAATCAAACCCATCGATGACAAAGCGCTAGAAGAGATAGGCTTTACTTGGCACACAGATAGTGATGGAAGTAAATATGTGAGTGATAAACTCGTTCTTGTTACGCATCAAGAAGCAGAGAACTATTATGAAGCGGTTAATGAGCTTTATGAGATGTACGCAAAAGCGGCTGAATATGTGATTGAAAATGATCTTTTCTTTGAGATAGGGATCCCTTTTAATCTCGTAGAGATGATCAAAAAAAGTTGGGAAAACGATGTGCACTGGCATGTATATGGCAGATTTGACCTCGCTGGCGGGATTGATGGCAAACCTATAAAACTTATAGAGTTCAATGCCGACACTCCGACTTCACTTTTTGAGACAGCTCTACTTCAATGGGCCCTTTTAAAGTTTAACAATATGGATGAAGATGAGCAATTTAACAACGTTTATGACGCGCTCCGTGATAACTTTCGTCGTCTTATCACGCTCTTTGATGATCCAGAACTCTTTGATGAACGTTATAATGGATGGAAAATCCTTTTTTCATGCGTAGAGGGAAATACCGAGGAGGAAGTCACAACTAGACTTTTACAGCAGATCGCTACAGATGCTGGCTTTAACACCTATTTTGAATATATTCAAAACGTCCGTTTTAGCGATGATGAGATTAGTGATGCAAATGACAATCCTTATGAATACTGGTTTAAACTCTATCCTTTTGAAGATATTGCCCATGATGAGCCAGAACTCGCAACGATACTCACGCATGTGATGGAAAATCAAAATGCGATTTTACTCAATCCTGCGTATACACTGCTCTTTCAGTCAAAAGGGATTATGAAGATACTCTGCGACCTTTTCCCTGACTCGCCATACCTTCTTAAAACATCGTTTCAACCCTTACATGTAAAGCAAGTTGAAAAGCCAGTTTTTGGACGCGAGGGTGCAAATACGAAAGTTCTCTCAAGTAGCGGTGAAGTATTAAAAGCGAATGATGGACCTTATGGAAACTATAAAAAAGTTTATCAGGAATATGTCGAATTTCCGCAAGATTCAACTGGCAACAAATACCAAGCTGGCGTCTTTTTTGCTTATGAAGCGTGTGGACTTGGATACCGTTGTGGCGGTGAAATTTTAGATAATATGAGCAAATTTGTCGGCCATGTTTTGGTAGATTGATGAAAAACTGGAACTTTAAAAAACTCTTTAGAGAAGCAGCTATTTTTGCTGTACTTCTTTTTATATTTAGCAATGCACTCAGCTATCTCAAGGCACCAGATTTGAGTGACAAAAAACTCCCTGAGTTTCAAGCGATTACTCTTGATGGTAAAACTTTTGATTCCTTACATGTAAAGCATGATAAACCTCTTTTGATCCATTTCTGGGCAACTTGGTGTCCTACATGTAAGATGGAAAACTCTACAATCGATGCACTTTCTAAAAAATTTGACGTTGTTACTATTGCCGTCAATTCTAAAAGTGACGCGGATATTCAAGCATTTTTAAAAGAAAAAAATCTGAGCTTTCAAGTCATAAATGATGCAAATTCAAGCCTTGCAGAAGGCTTCCATGTAAGCGGTTTTCCGACAACATTTATCTACAACAAAGATGGAAATCTCGAGTTTAGCGAAGTTGGATACAGTTCATACATTACTCTTTATCTCAAACTTTTATACGCTAGCAGGTAACAAATTTGGGCCATTTTAAGTTTGAGCATCCCTTTGCATTTTTACTGCTTTTACTTATCATCTGTATTTACAGATGTCCGGCAACTCTTAAAAAAATTATCTTCCCGCACCTTGGATTATTTAGTCTAAAAACAGGCTGGTTCAATAAAGAGAGATTGTTCTATTCCCTCATCTTAACACTTTTAGTCACCGCCCTTGCCTCGCCTATCACTTACGATGCCGCGTCAAGCCAGCAAAGAAAAGGTCGTGATCTTGTCTTTGTCTTAGACTGTAGCGGTTCTATGGGTGAGAGCGGATTTAGTAAAGAACATTCAGAACAAAGTAAATTTGATGTACTAAAAGAGGTAATCTCAAAATTTATCAAAGAGCGATTTGATGATAACGTCGGAGTTACAGTTTTTGGCTCATACGCATTTTCAAGTGTTCCGCTCACTTACGATATGAACGCGGTTGCCTATCTTATCAATTTTTTGGATGTAGGCATTGCTGGAGAAAATACTGCCATTGGCGAGGGGATAGCCAATGCCACACAGCTTTTAAAAATGGGTCAGGCAAAAGAGAAAGTGATGCTTTTAATTACCGATGGCTATCATAACAGTGGTACGATTTCGCCTAAAGACGCACTTGATATCGCCGTGAAAAATAATATTAAGATCTACACCATCGGCATTGGTAAAAAAGGGGATTATGATGAAGCCCTTTTAAAACTCATAGCCGACAACTCACATGCAAAGATGTTTGGCGCATCTGATGCTTCAAAACTAGAAGATATTTACAGCGAAATAGACAAACTCGAACCAAGCCAGATACGTTCGCAGAACTATCTTAACAAACAACTTTTAGCCTTCTACCCGCTACTCGCTGCTGCACTCTTGCTTTTTGCCTTGATCTCTAAGAGGAGAGTGCGATGAGTTTTCTTTATCCGTGGTTTTTTTTCGCGCTTATTCCTCTCTATTTTCTTTACAAAAAAAATCAACAAAGTAGTACAGAATCTCACTTTTTAGAAAATAAAAAAATGCAGCAAAGACAGATAAAACTGCTTTATCTCTCACTCACTTTTTTACTTCTCGCCCTCACTCGTCCAGTGATACAAAACTCACCTAATGAAGAAAAATTTAATGCTCAAGACTATATCATCGCTCTTGATGCCTCTTTCTCTATGCAAGCTGATGACATCAAACCCTCGCGTTATGAAGCGGCGAAAAGTGTGATAGAAGAGCTTTTAAAACTCCATCTTCAAGACAGATTTTCCATCTTTGCTTTTACTTCAAAGACGCTACTTATCTCACCGCCGACAACAGATACTTCCATTAGCATTATGGCGCTCAATGCACTGAGTCCTGCTAATATTCTTACAAAAAGTACAGATCTGAAACAACTTTTTCAAACGATCTCTAAGACATCTGTACAAAAGAAAAATCTTATCATTTTCAGCGATGGTGGAGATGAAACAGATCTCAGTGAGCTTCTTGATATATGTAAAAAATACTCTATCACTCCTTATATTGTGGGCACTGCGTCAAAGAATGGAGTTGCTCTTAAAAAAGATGGAATGACGATTAAAGATCAGTACAGCTCACTCGTCATCTCTCGCATCAATCCTATGCTCAAAGATTTAGCAACTTCTAGCGGGGGAAAATATTATGAATTTTCTTCCTCCGCTCTCGAACAGCTTTCAGATGATCTTTCATCAAATAAGGAAAATAAAAATGATGCGATGATACAGGTAAAAAGCTATTTCGAGCTTTATTTTGTTCCCCTTCTTATCGCTATTTTTCTTTTTTTAGCAAGTGTTACGAAGCTTCATCAGCTTTATTTTCTTTCTCTACTTCTCTTATTGCCCCACTCTGCAAAAGCTGATATGATCGATTTTTACCATTTTTCCAAGGCAGATAAAGCATTTAGCGATCAACAATATCTTAGAGCCGCAAAAGAGTTTGAAAAAGCAACTCCAAGTGTGCAAAGCTATTATAATATCGCAAGCTCTTATTATAAGGCTAAACAGTATAAAAAAGCGCTGGAGTATTTCGACAAAATACAGACCAAATCTAAAATAATAAAACAGAAAATCTTTTACGATATGGCAGGATGTGCTATTCACTTGCAACGATATGACAGAGCAGAAGTTTTTTACGAGCAAGCCTTAGCCCTTGGAGAGGACAAAGACGCGCTTTATAACCTCACACTTTTACAAAAGCTCAACCTCAAAACAGGTGTGAATATCTTCGATATGATGCCTCCAAAAGATCCACAGAGTAAAAAGAACAGTTCTAAAAAAACTGGTACAAAAAGTGATGATAAAAAAGAGGGTGGCGGTAAAAGTGGTTCAAGCCAACAAGCCGGTGAAAGTAGCAACGGTGCAAGTGATGCTAAAAAAGGTGACACCCAAAAAGCGGAACAAAACACCCAAAAATCATCATCAAAAAATCAATACCAGATGGGATATCGTTCCTACGAAATGATCAACAAAGGATATACAGATGAAAAAGAACCTTGGTAAAATAATTTTATTTTTATTGCTTCCCTTTACGCTCTTTGGAGGTTCAACTCTTGCAGATTTTTCTCTTATGGCAAATAAAAAAGATGTTGTAATAAAAGAGCCTATCGAGATCACTTTCCAAGCAACACAAAAAGATTATGCAAATTCAATGTTTTTCTTTTTAGAGATAAAAAAAAGTGATGCCTATGAAGTGGTTCTTTTAGATCAGATTACAAAAAAAATCTCCAATCATAACTCTTCAACAATATTTAAATATCTTCTTTTTCCTCTAAAATCTGGCGATATCAATGTGGATTTTGATTTTACTATCAAAGTTGCAAGTGATGGTGCTTTAGCAAAAGTTTACACGGGAGGAAGAGATAATGTAAAATGGATGGATACTCTCAATTCCAAAGTAGAAGTTCCCTCTTTGCACCTACATGTAAACCCTTTAAGTGAAAAAGTTGATCTTGTAGGCGACTTTACTCTTGATGCTAAACTGCAAAAAAGTGATATCAACCAATATGGTTCGGCAAATATCCGTTATACACTCAGCGGTGCGGGGTATAATGAAAAGAACCTTCACCTGCTTGATAAGATTAGTAATGTAACCGCTTTCTCACAGATCACCAATATTGCTTCTAAAGCAACACAAAACGGCTATGAAATCCAAAGAGAATACTCTTATGCACTCTCTTGCAAAAACAATTTTACGATTCCCGCTTTTGAGATCAAAGCATACTCACCTAAACAAAAAAAATACTACACTCTCAAAGCTCAAAACTATGATATAAAAGTTTCCTCCATCGATCCTAAAACCCTTGTTGACAAGAAAGAGTTCCCATTAAGCAAAAGCTTTGATTTTGAAAATCTGAAAAATATCTCCATTGCTCTTTTGATATTTTTGGCCGGATTTACAAGCGCAAAAATCGCGCCAACACTTAGTTTTAAAAGAGTAAATAAACAAAAATTTCATGATATCAAAGAGAGTAAAACTCCAAAAGAGCTCATCTTAGTTTTACTGCAAAACTATAAAACACCTATCGCAGAAAAATATATCAAAGAGTTAGAGCTTTTAGAGTATAAAAAATCGGATAGAAGTTTTCAAAAGATCAAATTGGATGTATTAAAAAATATTATGTAACCATACTGAGACAGTTGTGCAATAAGATTTCAGCAACAAATCTTTTTGAGGTCAACTTATGGAACTAAAAATACAACAAGTCCAACAACGTCTCGTCAAGCGTTATTTCATCGCCAATGAGAATGTATCCATTATCATTGATGAAGAGTATGAGTTTATCGAAGAATGCTTGCATGCTCAGATGAGCGTCGAAGAGATTGCTCAAGAACTTATCAATATCTACATGGTGGCTTAAGTTGCAAGTCTCCGTACAAAATTACCTCGAACACAACTATGAAGGATTCAACAAACTCCCTACAATCCTAAAAAATATCTCAACAGCCCTGCTTCGTAAACTTTTTCATGAGAGTGAAGTCAACAGCTTTTTAGACAAACACCAGCACAAAGATGCTTATGGCTTTGTGGAGGCTGTTTTAGATCACTTTGAAGTAGATATCACTATCCACAAAAACCAACTCCAACGAATCCCAAGTTATGGCAGATGTGTCGTCATCGCAAACCATCCTTTAGGTGCTCTTGACGCACTCGCACTTTTATATGTTTTAAAAGATATCCGTAAAGATATCAAGATCGTCGCGACGACATTTTTGGCTTCTATTGAAAATCTTCAAGATCTTATTGTTCCTGTGGATAACATCCGCGGTAAAATGGATAAAAGCTCGTTAGAGCGAATGTATGATGCACTCAAAAAAGAGCAACTCCTTATCCTTTTTCCCTCAGGTGAAGTGAGTCGTGCAAGAGTCAACGGGATCAAAGACACAAAATGGAGAAGCGGATTTTTACGCATCGCGTCAAAGATGCAAGCGCCGATATTACCTATCTTTATAGGTGCAAAAAACAGCAAGTTCTTCTATACACTTTCAAGTTTTAACAAATCACTTGCATCTATAACCCTTCCAAATGAGATGTTTAAATTTTACGGAAAAAACATCGAGTTTAAGATTGGAAAAATGATTCCCTATGATAGCTACAATATCCCCTCACTCACACTCAAAGATACAGTCAAACTGCTTAAAAAACATCTTGAACGCTTGAGTACAAACAAACCTTGCCTCTTTAAAACACAAAACGAGATAGCCCTTGCAGAAAACTATCAAGAGCTTAAAAGTGAACTTTTAAAAGCAAAAGAACTCGGTGAAACAAAAGATGGTAAAAAAATCTACCTTTATTCTTCAGCTGAAGAGAGTTCTGTTTTAAAAGAGATAGGACGTCTGAGAGAGATCTCTTTTCGTCATGTAAAAGAGGGAAGCGGCAAAAAAAGAGATATCGATGAGTATGATCTTATCTATGAGCATATCGTTCTTTGGGATGATAAAGATGGCGAGATTGTCGGTTCATACAGAGTTGCTAAGTCCAAAGATGTTCTTCATACTT
Organism: Campylobacterales bacterium; assembly: GCA_038205935.1. Lineage (GTDB taxonomy): Bacteria > Campylobacterota > Campylobacteria > Campylobacterales > Sulfurimonadaceae > Hydrocurvibacter. The sequence goes on along the minus strand of JBBRBK010000008.1, from coordinate 22,366 downwards.
ATGGAAAAGAGGGATTATATACTTCTACTTTATTTGATTATCAAGAAAGTTTTCAAGAATATATGAGAGAAGGACTAGAACTTGGACGCAGTTTTATCCAGCCCAAATACCAAAACTCAAGAGCCCTTGATTATCTTTGGCAGGGGATCGGCGCATATCTCAAAAACAATCCCGATATTCGCTATATGTTTGGACCTGTAAGTATCTCAAAATCTTACAATTATGAATCTACAGCGATGATGATCTACTTTTATATGAACTATTTTGGATCAAATCTCTTACATGTAAGGCATAAAGAGCGTTTTATACTCTCCTCTCATCTTGAAGCCGAGTTTGAAACGATCTTTGAACTGAATAACTTTAAAAAAGATCTCATAACCCTCAGAGATAAACTGCAACTCCAAGGACTTGCAATTCCTACATTGTATAAACAGTATAGTGATCTTTGTGAAGATGGCGGAGTTGTGTTTACTGACTTTGGATTAGATAAAGATTTTGAGGATTGTGTAGATGGGTTTATAGTCGTTGATGTGACGAAGCTAAAACCGCATAAAAGAGAGAGATATCTTTCATAAACTCTCTTTTAAACGAGAAATTTATGTAAAAAACTCTATAAATATTTTATCAAGATATTTTTTAGTACTTTCCACTTTTTCTACTTTTTTATCAAAGATAGGTTTAGATGAGGGGAAACGTTCAGAATATTCACGATATAACTCGCATTTCATATCCATATTTTTAACGAACTGATCCAAGACAAGCTTCATATCATCGGGCGTTGCAACCCAGCGCATAAAGTTTTGAAACATTCTCTCTCTTACATCAAGGGCGAAATGTTCATCAAGTTCGGCTCCCATAGCTTTTAAATCCCATCTTGAAAAATAGATTCCACTTTTTACAGGTGGCATAACCTCTTTATACATAGCAATAAGATAGTCAGGATAATCTTCACGATCATCACTCTCACATTCGCCAGTATCACAACTTCCTTGTGTTACCGTACTTTGAAGAGCTTCAAGTTCGCTTCTTAGTTCGTTTAAATCATTAATGTCCATTTTTTAAATCCTCTATTAAATGTAATGTGTAAAAATCAAGCAGATTATCAAATCCGATATATCCGCTCAAGTATTTCAAGCTGGAAAATGTTTTAGAATCTTTCAAATCCAAATTCATCTTTGCCCCTTTTACGATGCAAGAAGAGATATCCTCTAAAGTCGTATCTATAAGCAGATCAAAGTCGCTAAAATCGACGCCATTAGGGCTAAGAAAGTTGATATCTATACCTACATCTAAGTCTTGACTCATAGATAAAAGCGCTTCAATCTGCTCATCATAATAAGCGACCTTAAACTCATCTGATAAAAGAATAGCTAACGCTCTTGCCAACGGTTTATCTCCAATAATCGCAATCTTTTTGATGCTTTTATCTGAACCAATAAACTCTTTTACTATGTTTGCAGAGATAAACTCTCCCTGAAGTGTTTGCCCTACTCTTTTTACAAAGTCACAACCACCACATTTTTTAACCATCATAGAGGAGCTATCCAAAAGGTCTAGTATATCTTTTTGGTATTCAAGTCCGAGCATTGAACCATTGACATGAGATTTTTTCATATTTACAAGGGTAAAGTAAAAATCATCTTCTCGAATATTCATCGGTATCATCATACCGTCCATGCCCTCTTCTTTAAGCGCTTTATTAAAGTTATGGCTTAGTCTGTTCGTAGATGCAGAAATAGCAATGTAGCCATACAGTGTAGTCTGTTTTCCTATTCTGTCGTCAAGGTTCATAGAGTTTTCTTCGTTCATCATATCCCCCATAATTCTCTTGCCTCATCCTCTTCTATCTGACATCTAGGACACATCATCTCATCGCCTTTGTAGGCAAAATATACGCCACACTCATCACAGCGTTTGATGTCAAATTTAGCAAGCTCTTCAGAGTGAGGCTCAAAAAAGTTTTTGAGATTAAAACTTGGTCTTAAAGTAATCGATTTTGGCTCACACACATCATGACAGCTTGCACACTTAACACAAGCAAGGGGATTAAATGCGATAAAAGAACCCTTAAGATCAGAACTCAGTGCACCTGTTGGACAGATACGATAGCACATCTGACAATTTGTACATGTAGACATATCTAAGTTTTTTTGTGAAATAAAAGAGATATCATCTATGCTGATAGTGTGAAAAATCTCTGGCACTTCTGTGCGTTTCATTGCCATAATCAGTAAGCTTCTACGCTGAGGCACTTTCTTTTGCTTTATATTTACAATATCTTTAAGTGTTATCAGATGAGATTTACTCTCATCATCCCCTGCTTCTACTTGATTTATAAACTGTTGTTGCATCTGAGAAACACGTTTGAGTGAGTCTTTTGAGAGCAGTTCTCTTCGTGAAATTACTTCCTTTTCTTCTTTTAAGGGAAGTTCTTCTGAAGTGACAAGAGCCTCTACGCCCACAGGGCACTTCGCATGTAAGCGCTTTGTCTGTGTCATCGCTTCAAGTAAAAAGTTTGTTTCCTCTGCACGATTTTTTATTATGTCAAGATTCGTTTTAGCAATCGCACAAAGAGCACATGGACCTATATCGAGCGTGATATCTTCTTTAGAAAAAAGTGAAAGACTTAAAAGTTCTTCAACACTCAAAGCCGCAATACAAGGAAGTTTACTCTTACATGTAAGGACTTTTTGATCTGTTTCCATAAATTTGAAGATAAAGTTGATAGGATTAAAATCATCCAAACTGTACGCAGCAGTCGGACAAGCTGCGCCACATCCGCCACATCCAACACATTCGCTTGGAGTAAAAGAGACTACTGAGTTGTTGATCTTGATCGTTTCAACCGGACAAACTTCTACACAAATATTACATGTAGCGTTTTTATTGCTCGAGTGGACACATTTGGAAATATCTAAAGTAAGTAAACTCATAGGTTATAGTTATATCCATTCTCTTTTAAGTGAGTCAAGTATTCAAAATCACTCATCATAAACTCTAGCGTGAGTTCTGCTGCGTCAAAGTAAAATGCACTTCCCGCTTCTGATTTGACATTGAGTAAAAACATCGGAGCCCATTCTAAGATATGCTCTTTAAGAAAGTTATATTGGATCTCGGCAATCTCGGCTGCAATTAAAGGCTGTCCATCTTCAAGAGCCTTATATTCTGCTTCACAAAGCTTATACATAAATTCTAACTCGACACCAATATGATCAGCACTCATAACACGAGCAACATCAAGCTCAACTCTAAAGTCAAAATCATTATAAAGTGCTTGTACAGGATTGTCTCCACCTGTTTCCATCATCTGGTCATCTCTTCTGTAAAAAGACTCATAAGGGATAAGGTGCATTAAAAAAAGGTTAGTAAAATCAACGTTTAAGTATTGTTCTATAAGATCTTTTGTACTCAATTCTTTACGTTTTTCCCATTTTTTAAATGAGGGGAAAAAAGAGAGCATATTTTCATCTTCGATTATTGATTTTAATAGCGTTTCATCAACTTCAGTCATTAAGATTCTTGAGACAAGTGCATAAATATTTACACGTGATAATTGTTCGATTTTAAGGGCTTCTTGCATATAAAATATACCTTTTGGAAAAATGTTTGTGAAGTATATTAAAGCGCCACTTGAAGTGGGCTTTAATATTTGTGTTATACGTCTTTGATAGTAACTGCGTAAGCTTTATCTGAAAGCGGAACAGCAGGACGAGGCATATGACGAGGACGACGCATAGTGTCCTTCGAATTAAGAGGACGAGTAAACTCATCTCTCCACCCTTGGTAAACTTTAAAGTTGTTTTCATAGTTAACAACGATATCTCCGATTTTATCATCAGCCTTTGCTTTTTCAAGGCTAACTTTTTGATGCCATCCGTGGTTACCCGCGATTGGATCTGGATGTGGCGCTGCAACAGCATTTTGCCATGCACCGCTAAGTCCATCCCACCAAATGTTTTCAAGATCTTTGTTATACTCTTTAAACTGCCATACATCATGGCGAGGTTTGATACCCTCAACTGGTTTAAGTGTTCCAATTTTACCATCATTTGTCATGTCATATCTTGGAGCACCAATTCCCATGATTCCTAGTTTATGTTCAAAACCTGGGATCTCTACAGAGTCTTTTAGTTTCCAACGACCAGCATGGTGTGAACAAGCTAAAACACCCGGACGAGTTGCTTCAGTCGGTACAGCCATAGCTATGAAATAACCGCTTTCTAAACCAGTTACAGTATCTGTGATTTTTACACGAACTGCATCACCACGTTTGATACCAAGTTTCTCTGCATCTTTTGTATAGATCCAAACTGGATTATGGTTTTGTGAGATCTCCATAAGGTGTTTAGAGTTCACAGAACGCGTATGAATGTTATACGGCAAACGATAAATCGTATTTAAAGCGAACTCGTTATCGCCTTTCATGTGACTATGGTGTACTTGAGTCATGATATGTTTCATTTTCTCATATTCACCCTCATTACGTGGATAAATAGGTACTGCATATTCTGGCCATTTCCACTCTGCAAACCACTCAGAGAAAAACTCTAGTTTTTTACTTAAAGTATGGAAGCCTTCATGAAGTTTACCATTGATCTCAAGTCCGATAGAGTGTTTATGTCCATCTTCTTCTGCCCATAATGTTCCAAACTGATCTTTTGTAACTTCACTTTTAGGAATTTTCTTACCTTCAACTGTATAGCTAGTGCCATCAAATGCAAGTTCTTCCTCTTGAGGTTTGTACACATCAGTTTTCTCTGTCCATGCACCATGATCACGTAAATACTCATATACTGGATATTCAGCTTCTGGATACAATTTTTTTGCTGTTTCTAAAAGTCTTGGAAGCAAGCTTAAAGCTGCATCAAAGTACTCAGGAACAGTTACTGCGCGTGATGGATCTTTTTTAGATGCCCAGTGCTTACGAACACCTAAACTTCCATCAGGATCAACATGATGAACCATAAGGTTTGCCCAGAATTCTGTTTCTTCCCAGATCTCACCCAAACCGTATTTCATGTGTGCTTCAAGAGTTGCACGAGTAGGATCTTTTGCTTTCCAGCCCATTTTTTCTGCTGCAACACGTAAAACTGCCTGACGGAACTCTATACGAGCTTCAGGTTTAGATGGAGTTGACTGTTGGTCATGGCGTTCACCAGCTAGACCTACTGGAAGAATATAATCACAATACCAGTTTGTCTCACTCCATGTAGGAGAAAGGTTTAAAGACATCTCAAATTTTGTTTCATCTTTTAATGCTTCTATCCATCTAAATCCATCTGGATTGATCCAAGCAGGGTTATACATACGAGGGATATAAACAGCAACTTTAGTTGGAACATTGAGTCCTTTTGCCTGCCATTTTTTCTGCCACTCTGTGTCCATCAAAAGGTGAGGTAATAAATAACTCATCTCATATGTAGATAAAGGGAATTCAGGTGGCCACATAAGCTCATTCCAAACATCAACTTTACCTGGATATTCACCGGCAACTGTTGCACTATCACCTTTACCTGCAAGAGAAATCTCATGCCAGTGGTGTAAACCAGTTCCACCAATATCACCACGCATTGCACCACGAAGTACAAGCGAAAGGAAACCAGCACGAGTATTCATCCAACCACCACGGTGACCGATAGTCCCTGCACGCCATAGATAAGAAGCTATTCTTGGACCTGCATCAATATACATTTCCCATAATTGATCAAGCTTATAGCCCATACCTTCCATTTTACACTCTTTAAGAACGAATTCTGCAGTGTATGGCGCATACAGCTCTTTAGCTAACTCGATAAAGTCTGCGTAGCTCTCACCTGTTGGAACTTTAGAGATATAGCCATATCCGACCATTTTTTGAAGATACTCTTTATTTGCCATCAAACGATCCCAGTTTACCCATTCTTTAACGAAATCGTGAGCAACAAGGTCGTTCCCATTTTTATCTTTTTCATGTAAAACACGATTTGCAAGATGTAGATAAAGAGCCGCTTCTGTTCCCGGCCATATTGGCAACCAAAGGTCAGCCATACCAGCAGAGTTTGACATACGTGGATCGATAACCACCATTTTCGCGCCGCGTTTACGAGCATCAGCAATCAAACCAGCTGATTGTTGGAAGTAGTGACCAGCATCTGCCGCGTGAGATGACTGCAAGAAAATCAGATCAGCATTTGCCCAATCTGGAGAGTTTCTATCATCATTTGTCCATTGGATTGTTCCCTGACGAGCGCCTGCTGAACAGATGTTCGTATGAGAGTTAAATCCATCATTTCCTAATGAAGCTTGTACACGGTGACCGAAACCATTTTCATTTGGACGACCAACATGGTACATGATTGATTTTTTAGATAATTCATCACCGACTTTAATCGTGTCATGCATTTTCTTACCGATCTCAGCCATAGCGATATCCCAAGTAATACGAACCCATTTACCTTCACCACGTTTAGAACCCGGAGCACGTTTTAGTGGGAATGGTATACGATCTGGATCATACATTTGAGAAGTTACAGCATACCCTTTTGCACAGTTACGTCCACGAGAACCTGTATGCAATGGATTACCCATATACTTACGTACTGTCATCGTGTCTTTATTAACCCATGCAGTCAAACCACAACCAGCTTCACAGTTTGAACAAACTGTAGGAACTAGCATAAAGTTATTTACCAAAATACCGTCTGGATTTTCTTTACTTTTAACACCGTGACGTTCGATACCACCACGTTTCCAATCTGTACCGTCTAGTTCAGCGAAATTATCCCACTCTTTTAAAGGAGGATAAAAAGACAAAGAATTCGGAGTATTAGTAAATTTTGATTCTGCAACAGATTCTGCAACAGCATCTGTACTAAATACACCCCTCGCTAATGTAACGCCTGCAACTGTAAATGCAGCGCCTTTTAAAAATGTTCTTCTTTCTAAATACATCTATAACCTCTTTAGCTTAAGTTCAATAATTGTGGAATGATCAACCAGACATGTTTAACAATCCATAGACCTGCGATCGCCAATATTGCTGCTAGTTTCAATAAGCTTTCACTTTTACTTGAAATACTAAGTAAAACTAAAACCATCGGTAATACGAAAGCCATTAGTTGACCTAACCAGAACATCGTTGTATATTGACCCGCACCTTTTACCGCTTGTAAAGTTGCCATAACTTCTTCAGCTTTCATCGGTCCAAATACCATCTCACTCATATAGAGTAAAAATGCCATTGCGGCACTTAATCCAAGAACAATTCCTAGATCTCTTTTTGCCTCGTAAGGAAGTTTCCCACCCATCAAAATGAGAGTCGCAGAACCAGTCAATGTAGCAGCAAGTATCATCTGTACCGCTTCAGTTGGCATTTGCCACAATTCACGAGCTGTTGCTTCAGCCATAATTGCTGCTGTATAAAGTGTTACAGGGATAGAGACAATCACAGCCCACGGTAACAACTTATCAAAAGCTGCTGTATCTTTTTTTAAGAACACATAATATGCCATCAAGAAAAGTATTCCGACTAAACCAGTTACAATCCATGCACCAACTGTAATCGCTGATGTAAAGTGTGGATGGAAGAAAATATGCCAGAATCTAAACATCTGATGCAAATCTAGAACCGTAAAGAGTAGGAAAATGTGAATAAACACAAGTGAAACTACAATTACTGGAAAACGTAAATATCCTGCTTCTTTAGGATACTTTTTAAGCAGATAAAAAAGCATAAAGATAACACCTGTACCAATGCTTTTTGCCCACATATTCATAGTAATAATCCAACCCCAAACGATACTCGGTAAAGCGACGTCTAAAGTTACTACTGCGTGTGTTGCTTCAACTACTGTATGCATTAGTGGTGTCCTCCTACTGGTAAGTGTGTTAATTTACTAAATAAAGAGTAACCTTCAATACGCTCAGATGCAAGTGGATTTAGATTTACATCACCCCCACCTACATAATAATGATGAGGATCTGTACCTTTTTCAGGTTTTCTCACTCTCGTATCTGCATGTTCTTGAATATATTTGCTGATATTTGATGTCGGATCATCCAAATCACCAAAAATATTTGCTTCAACAGGACAAGCAACTACACAAGCTGGCATCATACTAGACGCAATACGGTGTGCACAATATGTACACTTATCAGCTGTTTGTGTTTCAGGATCTATATAAATAGCACCATATGGACAAGCCATAATACAACCAGCACATCCAATACAACGTTCTTTATCTATATTTACAATTCCATTATCGATATAGTGTAAAGCACTTACCGGACAGATACGTTCACAAGGTGCATTCGCACAATGGTTACAACGTAATGGTGTAAATGTACGCTTTGTTTCAGGGTACATTCCAACATCTACATACTTAACGCGAAGTCTCCATGTACTTAGTGGAACTTCATTTTCCACCTTACATGCTACCTCACAACCTTTACATCCCATACAAAGATGTAAATCAACTAGAAAGCCCAATTGCATATACTCTCCTTCACCTACTCTAGTAGATATTTAGCGTTTTATTTGCTGAACTAATTTTTTTTATAAAAATACCATCCATCACGACACTTACTGCATTTTCGCTGATTGATATTAGCCTATGTTTCTTTAACTGAAACTAAAATTGTATTAATTTTTTTGATAAAAGTGTGATAAATTAGGATTTGAGTAATAAAAGAAGGAAGATTATTTTTTATAATATATGAACGAGAACTCTTATATAAAGAGTTCATCAATTTTATTTAATATCTAGTTAAGTCGAACGCGTACGGATTGTTCATGTGCAGTTAAACCCTCTGTATTTGCTATCATCGCGCAAGCTTCTCCGATCTCATTAATAGCTTTAGAACTAAATGAGATAATAGAGCTTTTTTTCATAAAATTCTCAACTCCAAGTGGAGAATAAAACTTTGCCGTTCCACCCGTTGGAAGCGTATGATTTGGTCCTGCCACATAATCGCCTATCGCTTCAGGAGTATTGTGCCCCAAAAATATCGCTCCTGCATGTTTTATAAATGGTAAAAGCTCAAAAGGATTATTTGTCGCCACTTCAAGGTGTTCTGGTGCAATCAAGTTCATCAATCTTATCGCTTCTTCCATAGTTTGTGCGACGATGATAGCTCCGCGCTCTTCCATGGACTTTCTTGCTATCTCTTCTCGTGGTAATTTTAAAAGCCAATTTTCTATCTCTTTTTTTACTTCATCTGCTAATTTTTGAGATGTTGTTATAAGGATAGAACTTGCCATCTCATCATGTTCAGCTTGAGAAAGCATATCTATAGCCATATGTGAAGGGTTTGCACTCTCATCGGCTAAGATTCCTATCTCACTCGGTCCTGCGATCATATCTATGTTCACATCTCCAAAGACCATCTTTTTTGCAGTCGCTACAAAGATATTGCCTGGGCCTGTAATGACATCTACTTTTGGAATCGTCTCTGTACCATACGCCATAGCCGCAATAGCACTTGCACCGCCGACTTTATAAACTTCACTCACGCCACAAAGGTGACAAGCTGCAAGAAGAAGTTCATTTGGCTCATTATCAGGTGTTGGCGTACAAACGACTATCTTTTCAACGCCTGCGACTTGAGCTGGGATCACATTCATTAAAAGTGAAGATGGATATGCCGCTTTTCCACCAGGAATATATAAACCTGCAGAATCCACAGCCGTCACTTTTTGACCGAGTATCGTTCCATTTTCTTCTGTATCAAACCAACTTTTTGGTTTTTGCTTTTGGTGATAGACCTTAATGCGATCATACGCAAGATGTAAAGCCGCTTTAAGATCTTTATTTAATGCTTCATAAGCATTTTTCATCAGCGTCACATCTATTTTCAGATCAGCATCATCTTTTGGAGTCCACTTGTCAAACTTAGCGATATGTGATTTTAGCGCACTGTTTTTATCTTTTTTGATTTCATCGATAATTCCACCGACTATGGTACTGACATGTGCCATATCCATCTTACCTCGGCCTAAAAGTTCTTCAAATTGTGCCTCAAAATTTTCTGAGGACGTAGTTGTAAAAATCATAATCTGCTCTTCATATAGTTAGTTTGTTGTTCTTGTTTTTGTGCACTAAAACCTTTTGAGACCGTATCTAAAACCTGCAAAAGATTTTTTTCATCAATAGCACCCATTATAGGCTCAGTCATAGCTTTTCCCTCATCATCCAAAAACCAAATAGTCGGAGTAGCCGGACGCCAAAACTCTTCTGGAAAAGCGTCATCATCATCTGTATACGCAATGTATGTTACATAGTCTTTATTTAATGCTTCTATAACATCAGCCTTTGAAAGCGTTTCTTTCTCTAACATAATACAGTATTTACATGTATGACGCGAGACGATAAACATGATTGGTTTTTGTGTCATATCTGCTTGGATCAGCGCATTTTTAAAGCTTTTTTGTAGAACAAGTTCAGATCCAAAAAGATTCATACATACAATTAAAACGAGTAAAATGATTTTTTTCATAACTTAGCCTTTTTTTGAATTTCTTTTACTATCTCTTCAACACTTTTATCCGTCACATCTATGATGATATCAGCGACTTTTTTGTATTGCGCTTCTCTCTCATTATAAAGAGCTTTTGCACGTTCAAGATCTTGCATCAATGGACGTTTTTTGAGTTTACTCGTTGCATTTGGATGATTGATGATTCTCTCATGAATCTTTTCAAAAGGAGAGTCTAACAAAATGACCGTTCCTATTTTATTGAGATTTTTGACTTTATAAAATCCTCCACCAGTGGAGATGAGCGTATCTTTTACACTTTTTTCAAGCCACTTTGCAACTTTAAATTCCACATCTCTAAAATATTGTTCACCCTCAGTTGCAAAGATCTTTTTGATACTTCTATTTTCCATACTTTCTATGATGTCATCTGTATCGAGTGCTACTACTCCGAGTTGCTTGACCATCTCACGAGCCACACTTCCTTTTCCGACACCCATAAAACCTATCAATACAATATTTTTCATTCTGATTTTTCTTTATTTTAATTTCTTAATTGATGAGGATTATACTTTAAATGCGCTGACATGCGCTTAAAAAAGAGTCTCAACGCTTCTTTCCTTTGTAGGGGTGAAATAATATCTTCTGTGTATTCGCATACCTGTGCTTCTATGAGAATCAGTTTTCTCTTAAACTCCTAAATTTCTCATAAAATTACCAGCTATGAGAGTGCTTCTTTGTTTAAAAAAATCGGCTATTTCTGGAGTATAGACACTATCTTGAGTTTCATGAAACAGTCTCAACCAAGTCTGAAATGCTTCTCTTGAAATACCTTTGATATTCAAATGAGGACCAAATGGATTACCTCTGTAGGCGCCATCGCCCAAAGATATAGAAGCCCAAAAATTTGTTAGCAGTTCTAAATGAGGACGCCATCTATCATTTTTCATATCATCGCCTAGTTTTTCAATAAAAAACGGAGCAACAATTTCATCTCTTAGTATCTTTGAATAAAATAAAAGTACCATCTTATTCAGATTTTCTTTTGTGACTTCACTGTTTAGCATATTTTTTTCTACTTTCATCTTAGATGGTTAAGTACTTTTGATACTTATTTCATGATTGTATAAAATCCATCCCACGCACAATATAAAGATATAGCTTCAGCCATGAAAAATCAGCCTAATTTTAAAGTCGTGCACTAGCCGTGATCTCATTGAAATCTAAATTTTTAGGAAATTTCAATGTTTTAAAAACGCCCTTCTATTTCAATCTTTCTTGAGAGATAAGATATTATGATATACTTTTTAACTACTACAAAGAAATTAATACAAATACACTTCGAGAATTTCCTTGAAAAAAATATAAAACTATAGACTTACTTTAGTTCAATAAATGCCAATATTTGGAGAAGCTAGGAATATGCAACAAATAGACTTACAAAACAATATATTCAAAAATTGTATAAAACCCAAAGCGGGCAGTGAGATATTTAACACTCTTTTAGAGCATAAAAATATCAAGATCGAGCTTATAAACTCTAACTCTGTCGTAAATGGAGAGAGTTATCAACAAGAGCAAGATGAATGGATTCTTCTGCTAGAAGGTGAAGCAACTTTGGAAGTCGAAGGTACTAAACACATTTTAAAAACCGGAGATTATCTTTTTATACCAACACAAACCGTTCATAGAGTTCTTTTCACAGATAAAAAAACTCTATGGTTAGCCGTTCATATTTTCTAACTTCTAAACTCATCAATTCTTGATTTAAGTGAATTTGCAACTTCTAGAAGTTTTGTAGATTCACTGTCTATCATATTGACACTATTTTCATTTTGTTTTGAGTATTCATCTATCTGATTGACCTTTTCGATGATCCACTCAATATTTTTTACTATTTCGTTCATATCATCAAAAGATTTGTCGGCTACTTCGAGTGAATAATTCATAGCATCGGAAGTGATATTGATTTTATTTTCAACATCAGATGAGATATCTGTCAAAGCTGAAAGATTTGAAGCATTATGTCCCATACTATCGCTCACATCATTAATAGACTGAACGATTGTTCCTATGCTTATCTCTATTTGCATAAGGCTTTTTTGCGTGCGTTCTGCAAGCTTTCTTACCTCATCTGCTACAACGGCAAATCCACGTCCATGTTCTCCAGCGCGCGCCGCTTCAATGGCCGCATTTAAAGCTAAAAGATTTGTCTGATCCGCAATATCTTTGATGATGTTAAGAACATCTTTTACATTGCCCGCATCATTTTTCAGACCTTCAAGCTGATGTGAAAGTTCAGTTTCAACTTCCATATACTGATCTACTTTATAAACAAGACTGCTTAACGCATCTTTTGCTGTTAAAAGCTCTGTACTTGCTGATGAGATATGCTGTTGCGTTTCTTTTGTAACTTCGATGGATCTGCCTAGTATCGTTTTAATCGAACCTGTTTTTTGTGTTGTCTGGTTTACGATCTCTCGCTCTTTTGAGATACTTTTGTTGATAAGTTCCGCTTGATTAGACATATTTCTTGCTATAGAAGTATTTTTATCACCAAGATTTTTAACTTCATTGACAGTGTCTTGGACAACTTGTATAAAACTATTCACTGATAATGCCGCATATGCGAACTCATCTTTGCCTGAAGATTGGATACGTTTTGTCAAATCTTTGTCACCCTCAACTAAAGAGTGAGCACGGTTTCCAAGATCTTCAAGTGGAGCGATAACAGCCTTGGAGAAAAACCAGATCACAATAGCAACGAAAACAAAACATATTGCTAGCAAATAAAGGAGCAAAGTCACTTCAGTATGCTTGATCTCAGCATCATTTCCCTCTAATGAAACTGTCATATCCATAACACCCAACACATCACCCTTTTGAACATTACCATGACACTGAAGACATTTTTCATCAGCGATAAGCGGTTTTAAAAGACGTATCGCATGATGTGGATTTTGTAATTCAATAGTAGTTGATTTTTTAGTATTAAAAACATCCAGCACTGCACTATCTTGACTCACTTTATCGGCAAGTCCAAAAAGCTCAATCACTTTTGAAGATTTAGCAACACTGATATTGTCAAGTCCGGCGATGATATGCTGCGATTCTTTGAGCGTATCACTAACAACAGCCGGATCTCCGGAGAGCATACTTCTTGAAAGCGTTTGAAAAACTGAATCACTCAGCATCTGTAAAGATTTTTGAGCGGTTTGATTCGAAAAAGCATTAAACGTAGCCGAAAGATAAATATAAATCCCCAAAATACCAAGTAGACTGACTGCGATAGTAGAAAATATGATTTTTGATTTTACAGTTGTAAGCATTTTAAATCCCTATTTATTTCATTGGGCATTATTGTAGCACATCGAAAGCTATATTAAAAGAAGAATTTAGTACAATCTAACCATAAAATAATAAGGTTGATAGATATGAGTACACGTATTTTAGATTTAGTGAAACCTGGTGTATTATCCGGTGATGATGTAAGTAAAGTTTACAATGCCGCTAAAGCGGTGGGATTTGCTATACCTGCTGTAAACGTTGTTGGTACAGATTCTATCAATGCTGTTTTAGAAGCGGCAAAGATTGTGAATTCTCCTATTATTGTCCAATTTTCAAATGGTGGTTCGAGCTATTATGCCGGCAAAGGTATAAGCAACGAAAATGAAAAAGCAGCGATTGTCGGCGCTATTTCAGGTGCAAAACATGTGCATCTTATGGCTGAAGCGTATGGCATTCCTGTTATCCTTCATACAGATCATGCAGCCAAAAAACTTCTTCCATGGATAGATGGTTTGCTTGATGCAAGTGAAGAGCATTTCAAAGCAACTGGAAAACCTCTTTTTAGCTCTCACATGCTTGATCTTTCAGAAGAGCCGATAGAAGAAAATATTGCTATTTGTAAAGAGTATCTTAAACGTATGGATAAGATCGGAATGACTTTGGAGATAGAGCTTGGTGTTACAGGTGGAGAAGAGGATGGTGTTGATAATTCTCATCTTGATAATGCTCTACTTTACACGCAGCCTGAAGAAGTGGCGTTTGCGTATGAGCAACTTTCTTCTATCAGCCCAAGATTTACTATCGCGGCTTCATTTGGAAATGTTCACGGTGTTTACAAGCCGGGAAATGTTGTTTTAACTCCAAAGATCCTTGATAACTCTCAAAAATATATTCAAGAAAAATTCAACACGGCAGAAAAACCTGTAAACTTTGTATTTCACGGCGGAAGCGGTTCAACGCCACAAGAGATAAAAGAAGCGATAAGCTATGGTGTTATCAAAATGAATATCGATACTGATACACAGTGGGCAACTTGGATTGGTGTTAAAGAGTATGCTGAGAAGTACCATGATTACCTACAAGGTCAAATCGGAAATCCAGAGGGTGAAGAGAAACCAAACAAAAAATATTATGATCCAAGAAAATGGTTAAGAGCTGGGCAAGAGACACTTATAGAACGTGTTAAAGAGGCATTTACTGACCTAAATGGTTTAGATAGAAACTAAACCTTTATACTTATAACGCTCCAACATACTTGCATTTCCAGTGGTTCCGCCGCTGTGAATGTAAAGTATCTCTTCATCTGTTTGCTCCAACAACATCTTCCAAAGTTTTGGTGCATATACCAAATCAAAAACTATCCCCGCCTCTAGAAGCCTTACATGTAAGTCGAAAAACTCTTTATATGGCTTTGCAAAATGGTATTTTTTCTCAGATTCTAAGATTATTAAATTATTCGGTACTTTTTCTAAGGCTGACATTTGCTCTAAAAGATAGGCTTTATCCCCGATAGCTGGTGTTGTATAGACTCTATACTCTGGCAATGCAAGTGCAAGATAAAGCGCTGTCGTCCCAGTTCCTGATGGAGTCGCCAAACTTTTCACACTCGAAGGAAGCTTTACACCCGATTGGCACTTTACATGTAAGCAAGATTGGCGTATCTCTTTTGCTAACTCTTCTACTCCAGCTCTTGCGCTTTGATCTGCTCCGCCTTGATGCACTACAAAAGTTTTTTCTTCCAAATTCAAAGTTAATGTTGCTATAAAATCTCTATACAAGTCATCATCCAACTCTTTATGCCTCATTCCAAAAGAGAGAGCTTGCTCGTAGTTAGATTCTGAGTTTTCTTTTAGCTGCGAAGTGCTCTGTAGGTGTAAAGATTTTGTGTAGTATTCAAAGATCCAGCCTTTTCTTTCACAAAGTGCCGCAAGGGAGAGCATAGCATTGGATTGTGTGCCGCCATAAGAGATTATTTTAGTAAGATTTTCGCTTGGAGTATTGATAAGAGTGTAAAGTTTTCTGTATTTGTTTCCGCTGAGATAGGGATCGAGTAGATCATCACGTTTGACATAAAAAGATCTTCCACCGAAAAGAAACTTTTCGATGCAAGAGAGAGAACTATTATTTTTTTGCTGGAACAATTTTCGCAGTTTTTTGTAGATCTTGCATTTTTGCTTGAACTACAGTTTTAAACTTGTCCATTTTTAAACGTTGTGCTATAAAACTTTTTACTTCACTTAAAGCTAACATACGTGCAGGTTTTTTCTCTTTTAAATAAATAATATGGTATCCGAACTCACTTTTTACAGGTGTAGTCGTGATAGTTCCTACAGTCATGTTAAATACTGCTTTATCAAAAGCTGGCACCATTTGACCTTGAGCAAATGTACCTAAATCCCCACCTTTTGGAGCAGAAGGACCTGTCGAACTTGTTTTAGCTAAAGCCATAAATTTAGTTTCTAAATCAGCACCTTTTAAATATTTCAGTTGGCTGATAATTTTGTTTGCTTCATCTTCAGTTTTCACAAGAATATGATACGCATGCACGCTGTCTTTTTCTTGGAATTCAGCTTTGTTTTTATTGTAATAATCGCTGATCTCTTTGTCTGTTACACTCACTTTATCAGCGACTTTCTTTTGCCAAATCTGAACTGCCAATCTTTTTTTAACTTGTTCACTCACTTTTGTGAATTCATCTTTAAACTCTTTACTTTTTTCTATACCTTGCTTTTTAGCATCATCATAAACAACCTCTTGCATCACCATCTCTTGAAGAATACGCTGACCGAGTTCTTGTTGTTTGTCTTGAGGTAAAGTTGTAAATCTTCCCTGAGTTGCTTGCATTAAAGCTTCATTGACTTCATCGGAAGTAATAGCCTTACCATTTACAGTTACTAATGTGTTTGCACTTAATGTTGCTGCAACTAACACTGCAGAACTTAAAACTCTTTGTACTAAATTCATCTATTCCCTTTTTTTCTTAGTTAAAGTATTTTAATAGGATTATACTAACAATTATTAAACAAAATTATCTATCGTGCTCTTTGTCATAAATTTTTCGCTTAAATATCGATCGATCACTTGAAGTAAGAACTCTCTGTCAATTGGCTTCGCCAAGTGCGCATCCAAACCTGCACTCAGTATTCTCTCTCTATCGCCTGAAAGGGCATGTGCCGTCAAAGCAATAACTGGCGTAAAAACTCTTCGTTTTTTATCATACTCTTTCATCAGTCTAGTTGCAACGATCCCATCCATAACCGGCATATCAATATCCATCAATACGAGATCAAAATCTTCTTCCAAGAACATATCAATGGCAATCTGTCCATTGAGAGCCGTTGAAACATTGTAATTTTTTTGCTCAAGGATAGTTTTTAAGAGCTTTTGGTTGATCTCATTATCTTCAGCCACTAAAATTTTTGCCGTATAAAAATTGGAATCTAAAGACTTAAATGATGAATGCTTGATTTGTTCTTTTGGAATCTTTTTCCAGATAACTTTGAGTACATCATAGAGTTTGTTAGGCAACAAAGGCAATACTACAAATCCTTCTATCTTCTCAGCAACAGCTTCACATCTCGTTTTTGCATCTTTATGACAGACTTGAATTATTTGTAAGTTTGGATAGTGAGCTTTGATAGAATCTGCTCGTGAAGGACTGATATAATCAGTCAAGATAAAAAACGCTGTAGCACTGCTAAGTTCTCTATGAGCCAAACCATCAATCTCGACAACTTCTACCTCAAACTTTTTAAGATAATTTTCAAGTATTTTGAGCTGTATACCAGAACCGCTTTCTTCTGCCCAAACACATACTTTTGTTCCAGCAACAAAATCATATGGAGTTTTTTCTTCTATCTTATGTAAAATCTCAAAATAAAAACGGCTTCCTTTTCCAAGCTGACTTTTTACTTTTAACTGAGAGCTTAAAAGAGTCAACAACTTATGAGAAAGATTTAGCCCAATACCAATACCTTCTTGCGCTATTCTTTGTTTATCATAAATAGCCGCAAAAGGTCTTAGTATACTTTTCATTCTATCCTGAGAAATACCAATCCCATTATCGCTTACAGAATATTCCACCATGACTTGGTCGTTGTTATATCTGGCTTTAAGTTCTACAATAATCTTGCCATCTTTATTTTTAGAATATTTTATTGCATTTGATATCAGAT
Source organism: Campylobacterales bacterium (assembly GCA_038205935.1). Taxonomy (GTDB): domain Bacteria; phylum Campylobacterota; class Campylobacteria; order Campylobacterales; family Sulfurimonadaceae; genus Hydrocurvibacter. The sequence goes on along the minus strand of JBBRBK010000008.1, from coordinate 4,451 downwards.
TTACAAGAATTCTTTTGATCTTATCAAAATCCCCTAACATCACTTGAGGAAGATGCGGATCGATCAGAAAAAAGATCTGCTGATTATGATTTTGTACTACAACACTGTATTCGCTTGAGAGTCTCTCGAACTCTTCAAAAGGTTTAAAGAACACATCTCTTTGGAGGGCAACACCACTCTCGATTTGCATAAGTTCTAAAAGATTTTCTATATTGCTCATCATCATATGCGCACTGTTGTCTATATTGAGAAGGTACTCTTTTTGAGGCTTGTCTAAATTCGTATCTTTTAAAAGTTCTGTATAGCCGATAATGCTATTCATCGGCGTTCTAAATTCATGCGAGATATTTGTTAAGAACTGTTTTTTAAAACTTTCAAAATACGCATGCGCTTTTTTAGCTCTTTCTATAATAAATTGATTTTCAAGCAAGATAAGGTGTAAAACAATCCCGTTTAAAGCAAAACTTTGCAATCTTAAACTACATGAAATAATCTCTCCGGTTTTGTTTTTGATATTGATACAGTGGTCTCGGCCCTCTTCAATATTTTGGAGCCAATCGTAATGCGTAACATCAACACAGCCCTCAGTCGGCTCGACAAGTTTCGTCATGTCATTATTATATGCGTTCAAAAACTCATCATAGGTTGCAAATCCCAAAGCTTCATAAGTTGAATAGTTACAACCTAAAAGTTCACCATTATCATCTAAAATAAAAAATAGATGTTTTTCAAGTTTAGCAAAGGCTATGATAACCTCAGCATGATCTGGAAACTGTTCGATTACTTTAGTAAATCCCTGCATATTACACCATCATTTCTAAAAGATATTTATTCAAAATTAAATCTAATTTATTTCTTGTGAGCGGCTTAGAAAGATAATCATCTAAACCTTCGCTTAGTAATCTTTCTCTATCACCTTCCATCGCTAGTGCTGTAACTGCAATGATAGGCATCGTATGTCCATTTTTAACAAGATGTTCCTTGATCTCTTTTGTTGCGATCACTCCATCTTTTATTGGCATATCTATATCCATAAAAACGATATCAAAATCTTTATGATTACAGATATCAACAGCTTCCTGTCCATTTGATGCAGTTACGACGTTAATATTATATTCCTGAAGCAAAATTTTTATCAGTCTTTGATTGATAAGATTATCTTCAACGACTAAAGCTAACATCCCTGATTTGATCTGTTTTTGTACTTCTTTTTTCTCATCACTGCGTAAAAAAAGTTTATCAAGGTGTTCAAAAAGAGTTGCTGGCAATAAAGGCTTCGTTATGACTTCATCCACAATATTTTTTAGCTCATTACATAAAAACTCCCCAATATCAAGCATAAAAACAACAGGTACTTTTTTAGGGTATTGACTAAGTTCTGCCATCCATGCAAGATTTGACTGTGATGCAACAATATATAAGGCATCTATATCATGATAGAGTTCTTTATTGATAATATTTATCTTTGTAGCCCCCATCGAAAAAGAGCGTAAGTATGTCGTTAAAAGATTTGCATCATCGATTTTACTCTCATCAAGAAGTAAGACTTTGACATTTTTATGAGGAATCATTGAAAAAGAGGTTCCGCCGTATCGTTCAAAATCGAGTGAAAATGAGAAAACAGACCCGATTCCATCTTCGCTTTGGATTTTAAGTTCTCCTCCCAAAAGAGCAACCAAACCATAAGAAAGGCTGAGTCCGACACCAAGTCTCTGGTCTGGCTGATCCGAAGAGATAAAAGGCTGAGTTATTTCTGAAAGTCGGTTTACCGATATCCCTTTGCCATTATCTTTTACACTCCATCCTATGCTACATCCGCCATTAGGATTTTTTTTGAGCAGTTTTATTTCTACAATGATTTTACCGCCTCTTGCAGTAAACTTGATAGCATTTTGAATGAGGGAGTTAATGATCTGCCTTATTTTATGGACATCTCCTTCAAGCATCTTTGGAATTTTTGGATCTATAAAAAACCCTACATGTAAACCTTTTTCATATCCTTCTTCTATAAAAAATGTAACAAGTTCTTTGATCTCATCGATCAAGGAAAATTCAACTTTATTGAGGCACAAGCGGCCACTTTGCATCTGGGATAGATCCAATAAAGCTTCTATATTTGACATCAGACTCTTCGCTGATTTGTTTGTCATCTTCAAGTATTCAGTCTGAGTGGGATTGAGATGACTTTTTTCAAGAAGATATAAAAAGCCAAGGATAGCATTCATAGGTGTACGGAACTCATGTCCAATATTGGAAAGGATCTTTGTCTTAAGAGCCTCGATTTCGCTCGCTTTAGCTTTGGCCTCTTCTAGTTCAGTGACATTTTTGAGCTCCAAAATATAAAGCTCATTTTTCTCTCTTTTATAGACTATATTTTTTACTATAAAATTGAGTATTCGGCCATCTTTGCTCTTTGCTGTGACATAATGGCCATTCTTTTTATGGATGCGGATATAATCCATCCAACTTTTGTCATCTTCTGTAAATATCTCTTCAGATTCTAAGAGAAAAAGTTCTCTAATACTTCCATAGCGATTTTTAAAATCACCAATATTTTCAAATCCAAAAAGTTGAAAAAATGCGCCGTTGGCACCAATATAACCACTCTGTTTATTAAAAAATAAAATTGTAGAATCATTCAGATCCAAAAGCTTATAAAAGAGTGTTTTATCTACAACTTCCTGCTCATCCAAAAAACTGCTAGTTATGCTATTTGTCTTACCGAAAAGTTTTGAAATAAAACTAAAAATAGGCATAACGAATCCTTATATCAAAAAGAAAATTTGTCTATTCTATCATAGAAAAGCTAAAAAATATGCTCTTTTTTTTAGCTTATCTCGATAAAATTTGGTCATGAAATCAGCAACAAAAAAAGAAATTCTAGAAATCCATAAAAAATTTGTTGAACGTTACGATGATGCCATTACAGAACTGCATTATAAAAATGCGTATGAACTTGTCATTGCCGTGGCATTATCAGCGCAATGTACAGACAAGAGAGTCAACCTTATCACACCTGCCTTATTTCTAAAATATCCCGATGTCCATGCTTTAGGCTCTGCAGATATTAATGATGTAAAAAAACTTATCCAAAGTTGCTCTTTTTTTAACAACAAAGCGCAAAATATTATAAAAATGGCCCAGCGTGTCGTGGAAACATATAATGGAGAGATTCCTCTGGATCCAAAAGAGCTCATCACTCTCGCAGGTGTTGGCCAAAAGACGGCAAATGTTGTGATGATAGAGTATACTGGTGCAAATCTCATGGCTGTTGATACCCATGTTTTTAGAGTTGCTCACAGACTCGGACTCAGTTCTGATGCGACAGCACTTAAAACAGAAGCAACACTTGTTAAAAAATTTAAAAATGATCTGCATGCGCTGCATCAAGGAATGGTTTTGTTTGGTAGATATATCTGCACCGCCAAAAATCCAAAATGCGATAGCGAATGTTTTTTACAAGAATTTTGTAAGAGTAAAGAAAGTTTTAAAGCACGTTAAAATACTTACATGTAAACAGCTCTATTACGTCCTGCATCTTTGGCGTGATAAAGTGCATTATCAACTCTTTTAAACCAGATATTTAAAGTATCATTTGGACTTACCTCAGATACACCACAGCTCAAGGTCATATTTCCCACTGTATCAAATCGTTTCTCTGCTATACTTTTTACTATTTTATTCGCAACATTAAGCGCATTTTTTTCGGAAGTATTTGGCAAAAGTATAATAAACTCTTCACCGCCCCAACGTGCTAATACATCGCTTTTTCTAAGAGAATTTTTTATCTCATTTGTAACATCAATCAATACCTCATCACCCACAAGATGGCCATATTTGTCATTCACATTTTTAAAATGGTCTATATCGCATAAGATCAAAGAAGAGACTTTCGAGTAACGATGAAATTCTGCTATCTCTTTTGCAAGAAAATCATTAAATTTATCTCTTTTAAACACTTTTGTTAAAGAATCTATCGATACCTCTTCTTCCAAACTTTTCCTATTTGTTATATCTTCTCTTAATGCGATATAACCTATTTTTCTGCCATCTTTTGCATATTTTGGATGTACTCTTGTTTTTATCCAAAATGGCGTACCATCTTTTTTCCGATTTTTCAATTCCCCGATATATGTTTGATTGTTCGTAATAACTTTCCAGAAATCTTTATATACAGCTGGCGCAGTTTCCCCATCTTTTAGCAGACTATGTTTCTTTCCGATTAATTCACCACTTTCGTATCCTGTCAAGTTGCAAAAAGCTTCATTGCACTCAACAATGGTTCCTTCAAGATCTGTTGAAGAGATAGGTACATATTTATCAATCAAAAGTTTTGATGAACGCAGATCATATTCTAAATCTTTTACTTCTGATATAAGTTTTGAAGAATGTGACTGAAGTTTTTCATAAGCACTGATATCTATAACACTTACAACAATCATATCAGTACC